>CAIXMG010000116.1 GCA_903920485.1 uncultured bacterium | reverse complement strand
TTACTATGAGAAGGAAGGGAAGGCGGTAAGGGTAGAGGATGGAAATATTTCTATCCATAATGAAAAGGAAAGAAGCGTCATTGATAGGTTAAAGGGTAGAAATGATACTGATATCGACAACATGCCGTTCGACGTCTTTCTAGGAGATACTTGGCATATCTCACGTATTCTCAAGGATAATGATCTCGCAAAGGAAATATCGGAATACGCAGGTTTGGATTTTAAGGTTAAGGATCCATCAACTAAGGATGCTGGACTTCAGCGAACAAATCTATACGAGCGAACCCTTAAGCAACGATTTCCGGACGCACGATTTGAAAGAGACGACGACCGCATCGCAGTCTTCTTTGGGTCCGAATAAAAAGACTCTCATAAAGAAGCCTAGCCTTTTGCCTTAAACCCTCAAACTCGGTATACTGTGCGCATTATGAACGAAGGCCTCTTTATCATTATTGTGCGGGATTTCATCTATCCGCTGATCGCGGGGACGGCGGTCATCTGGGCACCGTTATTGTTGGGATGGCTGGCATTCGGATGGTGGCTGGAATACGTGCGCAAGCTGAAGCTGTCCGAAGCTTCGTGGACAATGATCGAGATCAAGATCCCCAAGGAAGTCACGAAAAGCCCGCTTGCGGTTGAAATCATGCTGACGGCACTGTGGGGCGAGACCAAGCCACCGCTGTTCACGAAGGGCATCACGACCAGCTGGTCGACGCTCATCTCCGACTTCGGAAAATGGTACGGGGCGCTGTGGGTGGGGCTGTGGCCGCTGTGGTGGTCCCTTGAAATTGCCTCTATCGAGGGCAACATTTACTTCTTCGTGCGGTGCGAGGGCAAGAACCGCGAGATGATCGAGGACCTTTTGTATTCTCAATTTCCCCAGGCGGAAATCACCGAAGTCGACGACTATACCCGTTATGTGCCGCCTTTGAAGGCTGGCAACGGATGGGATCTTCGCGGCTGCGAGTACAAGCTGAAGGAAACCTTCGTTCCCGACAGCACGAACAAGGACAAGAAGCTCCCGATCGACGCGTTGCCGATCAAAACGTACGTGGACTATGGACTTGATGACGCCTTTCAGCTGGAGGAAAACCAAAAGATCGACCCACTCGTTCCGTTGCTTCAGATGATGGGATCCATCGGTCCCGGTGAGCAGGTTTGGGTGCAGTATGTCATCCAGGGTTCATGGGCTCATTTTGAGAATCCCGATCCCAAGAAAAAAGCCGAGAAGCCGTTCGTCACGTGGCAGGACGTGGGCAAGTATTGGATCGACGAGGTCATCTTGAAACCGTGGCGCGGCGAGATCATCCGCGCCCAGCCGGCGAAGAAGGATGTTGAGGGAAAGGACATTCCCGGAACCGCCAAGGATCCCGTCCTGAACACGGGGCAGAAGGACGTTCCCGAACGCGAGCGTCCGCGACTTGAGGCAACCGAGAAGAAGCTGACCAAGTTCGGATACGACTGCGGCATCCGCTCGATCTATCTGGGCAAGGGAACCGCCTTCGACAAGAACAAGTTTGCCGAGATGAAGAATGCCTTCAAGCAGTTCACGGCGCCCAACCTCAATTCATTTGAAGTCATCAACAGCACCGATGATGGGTTCGACTTTCCGTGGCAGGACTACCGCGACTTGAAAAAAATAACCAACCGCGAGAAGATGTTCAAGCGCTATGTGAAACGAGACTTCTTCTATCCGCCGCAGATGGGCGCCACTCTTGCCGTGAAGAAGGCATTAGACAAGCCGCTGGTGAATGCCAGCATCGGAAGTCCGGTCACTTCCGTCCTTTCGACCGAAGAACTTGCCACGATCTTTCATTTCCCAGGATCCGTCGCGACCACATCTGGCCTGGGCCGTATCGAGGCACAGAAGGCAGAACCGCCGGCAAACCTCCCGATCTAATGCATTCTCTCATGGAACTTTCTCACGATTCATTTCCCAAAATCGACATGCAGCCAAGGCGAAAGCCATGGCGCATTTTGGCAATCACCGGAAGCATTGCGCTTGTCATAGCGTTGTTGTTCGTCGTCGCCGGCAGACCGCCGTCAAATTTCGTGCCAGGTACGATCGTGACGATTCCTGACGGTTCATCAACTCGCGATGCGGCGGTGCTTCTCCAGCAGTCCCACATTGTGCGTTCCGCAAGCCTATTCGAATTCCTCGTCAACGTCGTACTGTCGGGGCGCCCCGTGATCGCCGGCGAATTCTCGTTCGATCATGCGCACGGGGCGCTGCAGGTTGCGCGGCTGGTAACGGGCGGAGGGTTCGGCGGAACGCAGGTACGAATCACCATTCCCGAAGGCTCGTCGGTCGTCGAGGTTTCCGCAATCATGCAGAAGGCCATTCCGACATGGGACACAAATGACTTTGTCGCGAAGGCAAAACCGTTCGAAGGATTCCTGTTTCCTGACACCTATGTCGTGTTCAGGGAGATCACTCCCGATGAGATGATCATGATCCTGCAGGATGAGTTTGCCAAGAAGACCGAACCCCTTCAGTCGGAAATCGCACAGTCGGGAAGAACCGAACTTCAGATCATCACGATGGCGTCGATCCTTGAGAAGGAGGCTAAGAATGCAACGGAAGCAAGGACGATCGCCGGCATTCTCTGGAAGCGGTACGACGCAGGAAAGCCTCTGCAGGTTGATGCCCCCTTTCTGTACGTTCTTGGCAAGACGAGCAGCCAGTTGACCGTGGCAGATCTGCAGAAGGACGGCCCTTACAATACCTATACCAGAAAAGGTCTGCCGGCTGGGCCGATCGGCAATCCGGGGCTTGCCACGATCGAGGCTGCCCTTCATCCGCTGGCATCGCCGTACTTGTTTTACCTGCATGACGCCAACGGGCAGGTTCACTATGCGACGACGTATGCGCAACACTTGCAGAATAAGAAAAAATATCTACCCTAATCACATATGACATTCAAAGGGAAAAAACTTGCGTTCGTGGACATCGAAACCACCGGGACGAATCCGTGGAAGCACGAGATCATCGAACTGGGATGCCTCATTGCCAAGCAGAACGACGACGGCAGCTTTGCCGTGCTCGGGGAGTTTGAGGTGAAGATCAAGCCTGAACGGATCGAGGATGCCGAACCGGAAGCGCTCCGCATCAACGGGTACGACGAGGCGCAGTGGCTGTTTGCTCATACGATGGAAGAGGCACTCAAGCTCATGGCGCAGAAGATCGACGGGGAAGCGACGTTTATCGCCCACAATGTGACTTTTGACTATTCGTTCCTGGTGAACGCGTACGGCCGCCTTGGGGTCAAGGAGCCGTTCTTTCACAAGTACGACACGCTGACCATGGCGATGATGAAGTATCGTTTCGACGAAGAGGTGCAGCGTCTGTCGCTCAAGGCCCTTTGTGAGAAGTTCGGCATCAAGAATGAGAAGGCCCATACGGCCCTGGCCGATGTGCGTGCGACGTTCGAAGTGTTCAAAAAACTCATCGCGCGGAACTAAGCTTGAAACAGCGCTCTTGCGTTGTTTTTATTTGTGTGGTAATGTTCTCTCAGTCAAATTTTTTCTTCATAAAACAATCTATATGGAAACAAAGCTTTCGTCTCAGCCGGCCTCGTATGCAGGCGAGGACCGGCTTTCGATCCTCAAGCATGACATTCAGAAGATGATCATTAAGGCCAAAAGAAAGGGTATGGTCAAGGAGGTTGCGTATCTCAATACTGAATTAGCAGATCATGCGCAGTATGTAAGTCTGCGAATACCTCTGAATTTGGCGTCAGGCAAATCTTTCCGGCTGCAGATGTCTTTTCTTAAGAGGAGGGAGTCGCAAGAATGTTTTGGGCTACATGGAAATTCGCAAGAGTTTTTCGTCATCGTAAACCCCCTCCTTGCTACATCCGTGTCTTTTAGAAGAGAGTTTCTCTCGGTGATAGAGAAAAAGTATCGCGGCTTCAAAACCGAGGAGGTAGCTGAGCTTGTTATGCAGGAAGCCATTAAAAGTGGAAAGCATCCCTTTCTTCAGAAAGTGCGCCATGGTACGGATGCCGAAGACAAGCGCGGAATTGACTTTTTCGTCAAGGTAAAAATCAGAGACAAGACATTCGAGTTTTTCTTCGACTTGAAGGGAAGCCACGATGGGCATCTCCTTGCCGCTGAAAACCCCGATCATGCGCCGACCATTTGGATGAGATACGAGGACATCCAGAGCAACCCTGAAGGGTTCATCAAAAAACTTGAAGCACTTGCCGGAATGATGTATCGCAAGATGATCAAGAAGGAGTCTTACATGCCTCACACTTGTTTTCACATTTGAATAAAAAAGCTGCCAGTGCCCGGGTAACCACCCGAAACACCTGGCGCTTTTTTTGTTAAGAAAATATGCTACTATCACCCCATGTTTTCGTGGATGTCAAAAAAACCAAGAACGAACGGCAAGAAGGTATTTATCGGGGTTTCGGGCGGCGTTGACTCGTCGGTATCGGCGGCTCTTCTGCGTGACGAAGGGTATGATGTCACGGGCGTGTTCATTCGCACCTGGCAGCCGGAGTTCGTTGGGTGTACGTGGAAGGACGAGCGTCGTGATGCCATGCGGGTCTGCGCGCATTTGGGTATCCCGTTCGTGGAACTTAATTTGGAAAGGGAATACAAGGAAGGCGTTGCCGATTACATGATTGCCGAGTACCGCGCAGGCCGGACGCCGAATCCCGATGTCATGTGCAATCGTGAAGTGAAATTCGGCGCGTTTTTGAAGTGGGCTCTTGCTCATGGTGCGGACTATATTGCAACCGGTCATTATGCGCAGACAGACGCCCCCCAGCCCCCTCTAAAAGAGGGGGAGCCCGAACATCGACTTTTGCGTGGTAATGACGAAGCCAAAGACCAATCGTATTTCTTGTGGACGCTGACGAACGAACAGCTCGGACATATTTTATTTCCCATCGGGCACTTGCCCAAAAGCGAAGTGCGAAAACTTGCTCAAAAATACGATCTGCCAACAGCGGCAAAAAAAGACTCGCAGGGGATTTGTTTCATTGGTCCCGTGGACATGAAGAAGTTCCTTTCGCACTATATCGACATTACCCCGGGAAAGGTTTTAGACGACAAGGGAAAGGAGATCGGAACGCATGACGGTGCGCTGTTCTATACGCTGGGCGAACGGCATGGTTTCGTGATTACGAAAAAGGGAACCAATGATTCGCCGTATTATGTGGTCGGCAAGAATGTTTCGGCAAATACTATTACGGTTTCTCAGAATCCCGTTGCTTCACAGAAGCAAGCGGAGGTGGTTCTTACAGACTGCGTCTGGCGCGGCTCCCCCTCTTTTAGAGGGGGCTGGGGGGTGTCTGACACAGACAACAAGCTATCTGCACAAATCAGGTATCACGGAGAAGTCATGGCGTGCCTTATTAAGGGGGTGGAAAATAACGAAGCAGTAATTGACTTCGACAAACCTGACTTTTCCCTGACTCCTGGCCAGTCTGTGGTCATCTACGACGGCGAGGTTTGCATCGGAGGGGGAATTGTGAAATGATGAGGGCATGAAATTTTGGAAAGGACTCGGAAAGGTCGTTCTCTGTGGGTTTGCGTTGGTCGGATTGGTTTTTGTCTTCGTCTTTGTTGCGATGCAATTCGGGTGGCTGAACGTACGGGGTACCATCGGCGAACGCAATGCGTCCTTCTACAAGAACGTTTCCCCTTCATCGTCGTCAGACGCTTCCACCGCCAGCCAGGCGACGATCCTGTGCGAGATTCATGCCCTTGCCGATTACGCTCCGCAGACGGCAATCAACATCCAAAACGTGTATCAGGCAAAGCAGGACCCCGACTTGGCTTCGACGATGTTGACGGCAGCGCAGGAGCGCTTTCTCGGTACCGACCTTCCTGGCAAGTACAATCAGTGTACGACGGTGACGGTTCCCGACACGACCCCACTTTCCCAGACGGCGTATGCTTGGGCCGACTCGCCCGAATGGCAGGTCATGAAGGCCGTGTTTATCCGCGATCAGGCGACGATCAATCAAGCCGCAAAGGACGCGGGCATTTCGCCACGCCTTCTTCTGGGCGGGATCATCGGCGAGCAGTTCCGCTTCTTTACCAACGAGCGCGATTCGTTCAAGGAATATTTCGAGCCGCTCAAGATCCTCGCGTCGCTTTCGAAGTTCTCATACGGCATCGCGGGGTTGAAACCGGGAACGGTCGCACAGATTGAGAACAACTTGCACGACCCGTCGTCCGTATTTTATCTGGGTCCAGAAATGGAAAACATCGTCACGTATCCGGCTGGATCCGACCACACGACGCTTCAGTTCGACCGGATTACCGACACGACCAATACGTACTATTCGTACCTGTACGCGGGGCTCTTCATGCGCGAAGTCATCGCTCAGTGGAAGGCCGGCGGATTCGATATTTCAAACCGTCCGGAAGTTCTCTCGACTCTTTATAATCTCGGGTTCAATCGATCGATTCCCAAAGCCGATCCCAGTGCCGGCGGCGCGCCGATTACGGTAAACGGCGTTCAATACAACTTCGGACAGCTCGGCTACGAGTTCTACTACTCGGGAGAACTCTCGCAGGAGTTTCCTTATTAGCGAATCGGTTGTATACTTTCGGCATGATCATCCTCAATCAAATCTTCGACGCGCCGTTCCTCATACTCATTGCAAAACTCGCGCTTGCCATGCTGCTCGGACTTGTTCTCGGGCTCGAGCGCGTCTATGCCCACAAGACCGTCGGCATGCGGACCTATGCATTGGTATCTGTCGCGTCTGCGATGTTTATCTCGGTCTCGCTGTTCATCGGAAACACCTTTCCTCAGTTTGCAGGCGGCTTCAATCCCGCGTTCATCGCCGGCAACATCATCGTAGGGATCGGATTCCTTGGTGCGGGACTCATTCTTCACAAGGACGGGCACATCGAAAACCTGACGACGTCGGGAGGTCTCTGGGCCTGTGCGGGCATCGGCATTATGTGCGGATTTGGCATGTTCAAGGAGGCGATCTTCGTCAGCCTGCTCATCTTCTTCGTGCTGGGCATTATGTCAGTCGTCGAACGTTCCATTCGCCTGAAATTCTATCCTGATCCCGAGTTCGTGAAGAGCCTTGAGGAAAAGCCTGTCATTGTTACCAAGCCACGTGTTCGAAAGGCGAAGAAGACGGAAATTCAGTAGTCTTATGAAAAAAGAAGTAGGTCCCCTATTGAATGAACTGAATACGACGTTTGCGAAGCTTCATCAGAATTACGAGGATCTTTTTTGGGTTTCCTATATGGGCGACCATTCCGTGGATAAGAAGTTCAAGGAAGCGCTTGCCAAAAGGGATGCGTTTCGGGCTGATCGTCATCGGCATGGCAAAGTTCTTGAAGCTTTGAAAAAAGCGACAGGGAAAGACAGGGAACGGCTTACCTACTGGAAAATCTTCTTTGAGAAGTTCCAAATGCCGGAATCGGTCCTCGGATTGAAGGTCGAAATCGATGACTTGGAATCGAAGATCCAGCTGCACCGTTCGACCCGTCTTGAAGGGTACATCGATCCTATCACCAGGAATTTTGTGAAGGCCTCGAAAATTAAGATGGTGATGATGGCTCGCACTGAATCGGACGAGCGCCTGCGAAAGGCGGCGTTTGAGGCTAATGAAAAGTCATCGCTCGACAATGTCGACGATTACGTGAAGCTGGTAGGCCTCAAGAACGAGTTCGCACGAAAGCTCGGGTTCTCGGATTTCTATGCTTACAAGCTGATGACGGAAGAGGATATGAAGAAAGAAGACCTGTTCAAGTTATTTGACGAGATCTATGACAAGACCAAGTATGCCTTCAAGGACATCCGTGCTCTTGAAAAGAAAACTCCGGGACTCCGCAAGCCGTGGAACTTTGCATATTTGATGACCGGCGACTTCACCAAGGAAGAGGACCAGTATTTCCAGTTCGATCAGGCGCTCATGCGATGGGGGCGATCCTTTGCGGCGCTGGGTGTGACCTATGCCGGCGGCGACCTGCAGCTTGATCTTTTGGACCGCGATGGCAAGTACAACAACGGCTTCTGCCACTACCCTAAGGTCGTCTACAAGAACGGTTCGAAACTCGAAAAGGGTTCGTCGAATTTCACCTGCAACGTTTCGTATGGCCAGGTAGGATCAGGAGTGCTCGGCATGAATACTTTGTTTCATGAGGGAGGCCACGCGGCCGACCGACTGAACTCATTGCAAGTCGATGCCTGCATCAATAGCGAGTATCCGCCGGCTTCGACGGCGTGGGCGGAAACGCAGAGCATGTTCCTGGACACGATGTTCAGTTCCGTCGAGTGGCGCAATCGTTATGCGATCAATGCGAATGGTGTGGCGTATCCGTTCGAGCAGTTCGCAAAGCGCATCGAGAAGCTGGGCATTATCGCGCCACTGGGCATGATGGACATTCATGAAGTCATGGAATTCGAGCGTCGCGTGTACGAGGCGAAGAACCTCAGCAAGGAAAAAGTCATTTCCCTTGCCAAGCAGGTATACAAAAAGTTTCTGGATCGAACCGAAGATTCGGTGTCGATGCTGAACGTGCCGCACCTCTATTCATGGGAAAGTTCGTGTTCGTATCACGGGTACGGGTTGGCGACGCTGGCATTGACGCACTGGCGCGCGTATTTCTATGACAAGTATTCTTACATTGTTGACAATCCAAATGTGGGCAAGGAGATGAAGAAGGTCTGGGCACTGGGATCCTCAAAGACGTTCCCGGAATGTGTGAAGATCGCGACGGGCAAGAAGCTGTCCGCCAAGGCGTTCATCGATGTCGCGACGCAGTCGGTTCCGAAAAAATTGGTCCTTGCCAAGAAACGCTTGGAGACGATGGAGAAGGTAAAGCCCTTCACGAAGCCCGTCGACCTTGATGCCCACATCAAAATGGTCCATGGCAAGAAGGTGATTGCCGACAATTCGAAAAGTTTCGAGGACATGGCGCAGAAGTACTCAAAGTGGCTGAAGGCTCAGAAGAAGTAAGCGAAAGCTTGCTTTTTTGCTTTAACGTGGTATTTTAATGGCAAGGTTGTTGCCCTACCTTAAAGGGATTTCAAAACTTAACAAAAATAGATATGCATTATCTGAAAGAGGTTAAACTCGTTGTTATGGCTGATGGGAGCATCGTCCTCATACCCGTTGAGCAAATAAAGGACTGCCAGATTATCAGGACTGATGAGAAGACGGGCTTATGGGTCTATCGTCTCTATGCGGGCATCAACTGCATGGCTGACGAGGAGCATATTGCAAATCCTCCGACACAGAGCGAAATCGCCACCATTCTCTCCCAAAATGGCAAGTGTTTTGTAGCCGTAGATTCTGAAGGACGCCTAAGCATGCCTTCAAGCCCCCTGGGTTACAAAAAGGTTGTCATCCATCTTACTCGCAAGGAGGAAGCCAAAAGAAGGATTGAGGAACTCACCTCGAACTTTTTCCGTGGAAGGCATGCTCGTTTGAACATCCACGGATATCGGGCGATCGTCAAAGAGATTGCACTATGCTGAGTTTATGTGAGTTGTTTGAAAGCGCGTGACAGGCGCTTTTTTATGCTCCAAAATCCCTTCGACAAGCTCAGGGTAAAATGCTATATTCGCACTATTATGCTGACATCACACGACATCCGACAGCGGTTCCTGGACTTCTTTGCCAAGCGCGGTCATGCGATTTTGCCGTCGGCAAGCTTGGTTCCTGAGAACGATCCTTCGGTGCTGTTCAATACGGCCGGGATGCAACCGCTGGTGCCGTATCTGATGGGCCAGAAACATCCGCTGGGAACACGATTGGCCAGCGCACAGAAGTGCGTGCGAACCGGAGACATCGAGGAAGTGGGAAACCACAAGAACCTTACGTTCTTCGAGATGCTCGGCAACTGGTCGCTCGGCGACTACTTCAAGGAAGACGCGATCAAGTGGAGCTACGAATTCCTCACTTCAAAGGAAGAAGGTTTGGGATTTGATCCGGCACGACTGTACATCACGGTGTTCGAAGGTGACGAGGATGCGCCTCGCGATTTGGAGGCGGTGGAAATCTGGAAGAAGTACATTCCCGAAAACCGCATCTACTTTTTGCCGAAGAAGAACAACTGGTGGTCGCCCGGCGACAACGGTCCCTGCGGTCCCGACACGGAAATGTTCTACGACGTTACTCCCAATGGATTGGGCGACCTTACGCATGATGAATATGTTGCTGCCGATGATGACGGGCGAGTCGTCGAGATCTGGAACGACGTGTTCATGGAATATGAAAAGCGCGACGGTGCGGTCGTGGGCAAGCTCGCGCAGAAGAACGTCGATACCGGTTCGGGACTTGAAAGAATGACGATGGTGGTACAAGGCAAGTCGAATGTCTATGAGACCGACTTATTTTCATCAATCATGGAAGTTATTGGAAAAATATCCGACGAGAGATATGACGAACGATCAGCACGCATTATCGCTGATCATATTAAATCTTCTGCTATGCTCATCGCTGATGGAGTGCGACCTAGCAACAAAGATCAAGGCTACATCCTTCGTCGACTTATTCGTCGGGCCTTGGTAAAAATTAGACCGCTTGTTGGTTCCTTCGCCCACCCATTGGTTCAAAGAGTTGTTGGCATAAGCAATAACAATGTCACAACAGAATTTGATTATGCTGGATCACAGTCCGTTTTTGCAGAAATACTTTCTGAGATAATACAAGTATATAAAGATACTGAATATCTTAAGGGTAAAGAGGCATTGATCTTCCAAGTTATTTTTGATGAGGAGACAAAGTTTAGGAAAGGCTTAGATAATGGTTTTAAGGAAATCGAAAAAGGAAACATTGACCCTTTCGATCTATTTACAACGTATGGTTTCCCTATTGAACTAACAGAAGAAATTGCCCTTACTAAAAACATCACGATCGATCGAAAGAAGTTCGACGAGCAGATGGCTGAACATCAGGCGAAATCGCGTGCTGGTGCCGAACAAAAATTCAAGGGAGGACTTGCGAACACCAACGACACGACGGTGAAGCTGCACACGGCGCATCACTTGCTGCTGGCTGCCTTGCAGGAAGTGCTGGGCAAGGAGGTAAAGCAGAAGGGAAGCAACATCACCGAAGAGCGCTTGCGGATCGATTTCAATTTCGATCGAAAAGTGTTACCGGAAGAACTTGCAAAGATTGAGGCGTTGGTGAACGGTTGGATTGCAGAAGGTCTTTCCGTCACGCGACGCGAGATGCCGAAGGCCGAGGCCGAGGCATTGGGTGCCGAAATGGAATTCGGTGCCAAGTATCCGGATATTGTGAGCGTGTATGAGATAAGCCCTTCGACAAGCTCAGGGCAAACTCACTCCGTGAGTTTGGAATTCTGCGGTGGTCCGCACGTTGCGAACACGTCCGAGATCGGACATTTCAAAATTCAAAAGGAGGAAGCCTCAAGCGCAGGCATCCGAAGAATAAAAGCGACGATTGAATAAGTCGCTTTTATTCGTTATACTGGTCGCATGTTCTCATGGCTCAAGAAAACCCCTCGGGACCGAACTGCTTGCATCGCGGTCGTGACCAGTTACGGCGTCACCTCGGCCGTGGTGCGTCACTATGCCGGTGAGGGAACGCTTTCGCAGCCGCTGGTGCTCTTTTCGTGCGATGAGCCCATTCCTGACTATCACCTGGGTGATGCACACAGGATCGAGGAACTCGCACTGGCATCTCTTCGGCGCACGCTTGAATCGTGCCGGGGATTTTATGGCACGCCCGATCGGCTGGTCTGCGTGCTTGGCGAACCTTGGGTGCAGAGTTTCTCGCGAACTACTCACGTTGAGAAGTCGGGTGATTTCAAGGTGACGAGAAGTCTCGTCGATGATGCCGTAACCCGCGAATCGCGCCTGTTCGAGCAGGAAATCGTCCGTGACTTTGCCGATACGGAGGAAGTCGGCATCGTTGACATTTCTGAACCGCTTGTCGACATCAACGGGTATCGAGTATCGGATTATGTTGGTCGCATGGCAAGGACTGTCGACGTGCGCACCGTCTTTTCGCTGGCGCCGACGGGTTTCGTGACCGAGGTGCTGGGTGCCTTCAGTGACGTGTTTCATCGAGAAGACACCTTCATGTCGTCCATGGACCTTGCCAGGTCGTTGCTGGTTCCGCGAGGATCCAGGGGGACTGTTCTCGAAATCGGCGGAATGACGTCGTCTCTTGCGATCGTTGAGGACGGCTTTGTTTCGTATCAGGCCCTGATCCCTGGCGGTATCTTCGACGTCGAGGCGTCGTTGTCCGAGTCATTTGGCGTCTCGCGGCCGCATGTGTCGTCGGTCATGGAATTCGCAAGCGACGAGAAGCTGCTTCAACATCAGCGCGACGTCTATTATGAGCGAGTCACGTCGGCTTACAAGAACTTCGGATTCCTGGTTCGACGGTCGTTGGTCGATATTCAAAAGCAGGAGCCACTACTCCCTCGGCCCTTCGTGGTAATCGGTCCCGTCGCATGGTTGTCATCCCTTGAGGCACTTCTTGCGGCGGATACTGGCGGAAGCGTCTTCGTGCCCGCACCTGAATTCTTTGACGAGGGAGTCGTCTATGCCCATGATGCGCGCTCGAAGAGCGTCTCTCTTACGCTCGGTATCCTGCGGACAATGCGGAACCTCGAATGATCATGGAAGGATCGCCCCAGAACAAAAGAATCATGTCCGACATGAAGCCTGTCGCAAGAAAGGCTGCCTTGCCGGTGGCAAAAAAGACAAAGACGGTGCCAAAACACATCGAGGAACCGGAGCCGGCCGTTACTCCCGTGGTGACCGCCACAAGACATTTCCTGCCCCTGCAACCTTCTTCACGAGGTGCCGCGGCGGAACGCAGAGCCGGTACCTCTGCGCCGCGACGTGGTGGGTGCGTTATTCCATTTCTCATCCTGGTGTGCGCGTTGGCCCTGACCCTCGCCATTGGCGGGCTGTGGAACCATGCGAAGGTCACCATCGTGCGACAGTCCTTTTCAGGGGCCGTGGATACCACCGTCAACTTGTCGCAGGTCAGGGTGTCGGGCACTGTCCGACTGGCAACCGCAACCCGTACCTTTACGGCGGATCAGGTCGTTCCGAAATCCGGGACGCAGGGCGTGAACGCTTCAGCGTCTGGCACGGTACGGTTCTACAATTCGGGGTCATCCGTCGAGAAGGTCTCAATCGGCACAGTGCTGGTCTCGAGCAAGTCTCTCAACTACATGACGCAGAAGGCGGTCAGTGTTCCGGCGGAGAAGAAGGGCGTTCCCGGTCATGCGGACGTTACGATCACGTCGGAGACAGACGGTTCACAGTTTAATTCTGCCCCTGACGATTTCACGTTCTCGGGCGTTTCATTCCCGCAGGTGTCTGTTCATTCCCTTACCCCGATCGCAGGCGGCAGTTCCAGCGCCGATTCCGTTGCCGACCCGTCGCTGATTGCTTCAGCAAGCGCTTCGGTGGTCGGCATGCTTCCCGATGCCTCGGTTTTGGCAGGACGCATGGCTCGGGAACTTCCCAATACGGTGATCGTTCTTCCGGTATCGTTTCCTTCGTCGGCTCCGACGGTTTCAGTCGACCCCCATTATCCAGACGGCGTCCATGTGATCGCATCGGAAACGATATCGATTCTTTTGGCGGACCGCGCCGGGTTCGCGCGTGCCCTTGGGGACACGTTATCCGTTCCACAATCGACGCAGCTGACGCTTGACGACTTCGCCGGCCTGACGGTCACGACCAACGCGCTGGCGTCCAGTTCCGTTCCGCCGACGGCGCTTCAGGTGCGGGTGACGGGTAATGCACAACTGTATGGTCTGGTGGGTAGTGACGGTCTGGCAGAAAAACTTACAGGACAGTCAAAATCAGCCGTGTCCGGCGTTCTCTCAAAGATCGCCGAGATCAAGTCGTTCTCGATTCGCCTGACACCGTTCTGGCGGAGAACGTTGCCCTCAAATCCTTTGGATATTTCTGTCGAGGTGCGCTAGGCGCGCCTTTACTTTCGATAGGGAAAATGGTTTGATGGGCGAGATAAACAAATTTTTGTACCCCTAAAACTCAATGTCATG
>CAIXMG010000115.1 GCA_903920485.1 uncultured bacterium | reverse complement strand
GTCTCATGGAATATTTAGCCTTACCGGTTAGTTCCGGCAAATTCCTCCGAGCTATTCGTGTCTCGAAGTACTCAGGAGCGTGAACAAAAGAGTTCATAGCGTTTTCGGTCAAGGGGGTATCACCCTCTATGCCGCATCTTCCCAGATGCTTAACCTAACACATGAATTTGTAACTCTTCTCAACTGAATGACGTTTACGTCCTATAACCCCATATGTACCTCGGTGTGTTCAAACGCTTGCGCGGTCCAACACACTGAGGTCAACATGGTTTGGGCTCCTTCCGTTTCGCTCGCCGCTACTTGGGAAATAACTATTGTTTTCTATTCCTCTGGGTACTGAGATGTTTCACTTCCCCAGGTTAGCTTCTGACAGCTGTCAGATTCTTGGGTATAACCCCAAGAGAGTTGCCTCATTCGGAAATGCTCGGATCAAAGGTTATTGCCACCTCCCCGGGCCTTATCGCAGGCTGTCGCGTCCTTCATCGCTTCCATGAACCTAGGCATCCACTACTACGCCCTTAGACTCCTATTAGGAAATCTAAAAATCACAAGTAAACACATCGTTGTGTTCGCCTTCCAGCACGCTGGCCGGAAGGACTTTCTTTTTGTTCTAATTGCTCATTAGAACTGTTTCGTTTTTGCTTTGGTAAAAAATACACGAATATGCATAAATGCACACCCGCCTGTATTCATTCTTTCAATCGTTCTCTCAGCGGTCGACACTTAAAAAGTACCGACATGGGAACGCATGAAATTGACAAGGAATCTGCCTCCCACACCCTTTCCCAACGAATTGGAAAAATTTGTGAGACGGGGCATAGTATATACGAAGGAAATATAAAGTCAACACCCGGGAAGGCCTTTATTTATGGGGATAACTTCCCTATTTTCCAAAGATGCTTTCTGCACCAAAAAACCACCTGTTAAGGGTGGTTTTTATTGCTGGGCAAGGAGATCGTTGAGGGATCCGCTTACCACACTCAGCTGGTACTGGAGACTTACAACTTCCAGGGAGGCTTTTATGATGTCTTTTGGATCGCTTCCGAGAGCCCGGTGGATACGCATATCCTCGGATACCGCCCCTGCATGGGACACGGAATTATCAGACACCGTGGAACCAAGCTGTCCTAACTCGAGATTCATTAATTCTGCAGCCTGCTCCTTCAAGGGTCCACCATCGGCGGAAAGCAGGATGTCGGTGAGAGCGCTGGCCACATGATCACTCGTAACGTCGCTGGTAGCGACGTGTTCCGTTCCGACCTTCTTTGTAAGCTCTTCAAGTTTGTCGGCAAATATGGAGAGGTTCGCATGCTTATGATGATCATGCCCCTGCTCATCTTTGAACCTCATCGCTTCATGATACTTTTGGAGAAAATCATTTTTAGCACCATCAACACGTGCCTGAGCAGAAGAAATTTTTTCTTCAAGGTCTCGTTTTTGCTGTTCAAGCTGGTTGATTTTCTGCTGGTGCTCAGCCTCGGCGTAACTGGCGACGGTCTCAGAACTTACTCCCCCTGCGTTAGTTTCTGCGGACGCCGAAACAGGCGCCGGGCTCGTAAGTTTTGCATCATTGGGATTCTTTTCAGCCGAAATTGTCCCGCCAAACATGCTTACCGCTGCAACGGTACCCATAATCCCGTTTTTAAACCATTTTTTAGGTCCTTCCATTGCCATAAAGATAATAAAACTAGGTTGATTGTTAACAGGGGAATTATAGCACTTCCTGAATCATAAGCAAAAACCACCCTTGCGGGTGATTCTTGAGATGCACTACATCTGGTCGTGACGATGCGCGATCATGATCGAGACGCGGTCGAGGACCTTTGCTGCCTGCTCCTTGCCGCCGAGACCGAACGAAAGTCCGAAGGCCAAAGCGAGCGCAACGACGATGCCGGTCCAGAGGGTCTGGATCAAATCAGATCCGATTCCCAGCTGGTTGAGCGCGAACAGAATGGTCGTGATCCAGATCGCCCATCGTGCCAGCGTTCCTGCGAAGTTCGCAGACGAGACGTTGACGGCACGAGCCGTTCCCATGACTGCCTTTGCGGCAACCTCGGCGAGGACCGAACCGATGATCACGATAAGGACGGCGATGATCACGCGAGGCAGGTAGAACAGTACGATCTGCTGGAGGAAGACGTTCACCTGGGTGAGACCCAGCACATCCAGCGATGCAACGAGGAACGCAAGGATGAAGAACCACTTGATGAGCCATCCGATCAGGCCGCCGACGTTCAGCCGGAATCCCGCCTTGTTCACCATGTCCTTGAACGCGGTGTGCTCGAGGGCGTTGTTGACGCGTGTCAGGTTGATAAGATGCGCTACCGCCTTGCCGATCAGTGCCGCAATGAGGATGCCGACAATGAGGATGACAAGCGCGAGCAGAACGCCCGGCAGGAAGCTGATAAGGCCGAACCAGAAGGCCTGGAGGGCTCCGAGAAATACTTGTCCTTGTTGAACCGCTAACATAAGAATGTTGTTACTTATTACTTGTTACTGATATGCGATAGCTCAACCCTGACAAGGTTATGCGTATCGAGGAAAGTATATCACAAAACCTAGCTCCGCAATTCAGGCAAGTCGATCTTGCTGATGATTTTGGTGTGAGGATAATCGAACGTGTCGCGCAGGAGCTTGTCGTACATCTTCAGGCGGTACATGAATTCCTCGGTATCAAAGACGGCATAGCGGAGCTCCTTGCCGATCTCGGCCTCGATCTTCTTGACCTCGGTATCGATTGCTTTGCGGTCCAGGCGGTCCCCCACGATCATCATGTCGATCATGCGATCGGCGTCATGAAGGAAAACTCCCGACAGAACGAACAGAGAAATCTTCCCCGTTCCAGTAAAGCGCACGGCAAGGTCGGGAACGTGCATTCCCCCGGATTCGATCAAAAGATTGCGGAGCGGTTCACGCAGCGCAAATTCCCGGTTCGCGACGAACCCGTTGACCTTCTTCTTTTTGGTCGTCCTTTTCCCAACGACCGAAAGAACGACGACCTTCGGCTTGAGAAATCCGATCTTCGCAAGTTCGCTCAATTCCTTCTTAACAACCGCGTCTTTCAGGCGAAGGCGCGTTGCGACATCGGACACCGCGAATCCCCCATCCTGGTTAAGGAGAAAAAATTTGAGGGCCTTCACGCGCGTTGCCGATCCGAAGAGTTTTCCGAGAATGTCGAGTTGCTTCATGGGGAGCATTATACAGGAAATTTTTGAAGTGCAAGAAGTTCCCATACGGCGTTTTTGTTGTATAAAACATTATCGGTTCTTGGGCGTTTCTTGAGTGCCCAAATGCTAGATTCTAAGTGTCGAATTGTTTATTTACTAAACAGGAATTTCACGATATGCTGTTTTCCATGCAGAATCTGATCCATTTTGAGATCACCAAAGGTGATGACTACTACTGTGCCTCTGCACGAGAGTTTTCAATCGTTACCCAGGCAAAGACACTTGATGAACTGTTGAAGAACATTACTGAAGCCACAGAACTTCACATGGAATCGATCAATGAGGATCTTACTCAGGACTGGGCAAAAGACCCTTCACTCATGCTGAATTTTGAAGTTCCCCTACGGGAACATGCCCGGACTTAGGGTTCTTTCGGGTTTCGAGATAGGCACATTTCTTGAGAAGCATGGATTCTTTCTTGATAGACAACGAGGAAGCCACATGACATTCAAGCGAAAGCTTGGGGAAGCAACGAATACCATGACTGTTCCGAACCATCGTACGCTTCATCGCGGAACATCTCACGGACTTTTCAAAGAAGCTTGTAAATATATCTCAGAGGAAAAGGTGGTAGAATTTTTCTACAAGAAATAAAAACCCCTTCCAGTATATCGGAAGGGGTTTCGTCAAATGTAATTTTGTGAGCATTTATTGGATATAGTACAGACGATACCCTTTAAGTGACACTGAAAGGTTGCTGTTGGCATAGGCACTTACGTGCCAAGAATATACATTATCTCCTGACTCCCCTAGAGCTGCAACGGGAAGCCTGTAGGAGATGACAACATATCCTCCTTGATAGCCGATGAGGTTCATGATGGTTTGTTTTAATTCAAACCCCGTAGCGTTGTGGCCTTCTTTCAGATCCTTAATCGCCAGTTCGGCATAAGTAACTGCTTTGCTAGCAGTAAGGGTACTGTATTCTCTTGTTACAGACCCTGGCCCGAAATTCTTATTATAGCACTTCTTTCCTACTGGCAGATCTCCGGTACCATTACGTTCCTTAAGATCGAGATAGGACCCGGAAAAAATAACATTGCTGGTAAGAGTCTGGGACATTCCCTGAGTTGCCATGATCATGACGAAAACAGGAAGAAGCATGAGATGTTTCATAATTGTGATATTTGGTTTTGGTTTGAAAATTCAATGTACTGACTTACTTCTCTATAATAGCATATTATAAAAGATTTGTCAATATTCATCCATCCAGCAAAAAAACCCTTGAAATAGGGCTTTTT
>CAIXMG010000114.1 GCA_903920485.1 uncultured bacterium | reverse complement strand
GTTTTAAATATTATGAAATCCGTGATGATGATTTCGAAAACTCTATTTCTGAAATTATTGAGATTTTGACTTCTTAAGATAGGTTATCGTGGAGAATTAAGCTATAAAAACAACCCGACCAGGACGGGTTATTTTTATCGGCGAAAAGTGCTAGAATACCCTTACGACGTTTAGTACAGTAAGTATTAGACCAGACATCGCAACAAGTTATTTTGATATAATCTCTAACATATGGATTCACAAAAAATGGAACAAGAACTATTGGGAATTAAAGAAAGAAACGACAGGGTTGAAGTTGACAAGGCATGGGAAACCAGTACCTTCCGCACAGTTACCCTTACGATCGTTACTTATGTCTTGGTGACACTGCTCCTTCTTGCTATTGGAAACAACGATCCTTTTGTGAACGCTTTGGTACCAGCACTGGGATACTTTTTGTCGGCGCAATCGCTACCGTTCATAAAGAAATGGTGGATTAGGAAAAATTTTAAAAATAAAAAGTAGGCATGACCTCCTTCCTCCACAAAACCTTCTCATCCCTCAAGATCCGCAACTTCCGGCTGTACTTTATCGGTCAGCTGATTTCGATGTCGGGGACCTTTCTACAGACGCTGGCGCAGGATTGGCTGGTGCTGAAGCTGACGAACTCGGGAGCGATGCTCGGGCTGGTGTCGGCGTGCCAGTTTTTGCCGATGCTGATTTTGATGCCGTACGGGGGAGTCATTGCCGACCGGTTTCCAAAACTTCGGCTGCTGTTCATCACCCAAACGGTGTCGGGAATTCTTTCCTTGGCATTGGGGATTCTGGTGCTGACCGGACTGGTTCATGTCTGGATGGTCTTCGTGTTCGCAATTCTTTTGGGACTGACCAACGGCATCGACAATCCGACGCGGCAGTCGTTCGTGTTCCAGCTGGTGGGGAAGGACGAGGTGAAGAACGCGGTGAGCCTCTGGGGACTGCTGATCAGCATCACGCGCATCGGAGGGTCGGCACTGGCTGGAATCCTCATCGCGTCGATCGGCATCGGACAGTGCTTTGTCGTGAACGCGGCGTCGTACGTGTTTGTGATCCTTGCGTTCTGCCTGATGCGGACGTCGGAAATGCACATCACGGCTGTCGTTGCGAAGGCCAAGGGGCAAGTCAAGGAAGGGTTCGATTATATGCGACGAACGCCCGTTCTGCTGAACGCGCTGGTGTTGATGGCGATCATCGGGACCATGACGTACGAATGGCAGGCCAGTCTTCCGTTGTTCGCGAGGTTCGTCCTTCACGGTGATGCCGTGACCTATTCGATTCTTGCGGTCGCGCTTGGGATAGGAATGTTAGTTGCGGGATTATATACCGCGTCCACGGCCCATGTGACACAGAAAAAGATGGTGATTTCCGCACTCCTGTTGGGAGTCGTCACCATTGCCGTATCGTTCACCTCGACACTCGCCTTGGCGGTCATTGGGTTCATCTTCGTGGGAGCCACCTTCATGGTCTTCGCGAACATGACCAACAGCCTGCTTCAGCTGAACACCGATCCCAATTTCCGCGGACGAATCATGTCGTTTTGGAACATGGCGTTCCAAGGTTCGACAGCCATCGGCGGTCCGATTGTCGGAGTCGTCGGTCAGTACTTTGGTGCGCAATGGGCCGTTGCGATCGGGGGAATTGCGGCGGTTGTAGCAGGGTTGTATGGGTGGAGGGTGCTGAGGAAATAATATGACTCATAATTATTTCCAAAAAGTTGTTATTCAAATATGTCGAGCTGACACCAGCTTTGATCCTTCAGGTTGGACTTCAGAAAATCCTCTCTATGGCCATTGCGCTGTAGTAGCGCTTTTGGCGCAGGAACTATTCGGAGGCGAAATGTTATATCGGTCTTTAAAACAAGTGCCGGAACTTGCCCATATGAAATCCCATTTTTCAAACCTGCTTCCCGATGGGCAAGAGGTTGATTTTACCCTTGATCAGTTTCAAGGAAATCTTCCCGAAGGCTTGGTAGCAGAAAATTCTTCCTCGGAAAGCATTCTTTCTTATCCCGGAACGGCCGAAAGGCTGGGTCTCTTGAAAAGTCGATTTAAGGTATACTTATCTGATAGAGATCAAAATTAAGGCAAAGGATATCCTTACTTGTTACTCGACCAAAAGAAAAGCTTTCTATGAAATTCCTTCTTACATCAAATGGCCTCTCCACTCCCGCGATCTCACGGGCTTTGTTTGGGTTGGTCGGAAAACCTTCATCCGAAACATTCATCGCATTTATTCCGACCGCTATGAACGTGGAATCTGGTTCCAAGGACTGGTTCATCAACGACCTTGAAAATATTCTCAAACAGGGAGTTGACTCACTCGACATCGTCGACATCTCGGCATTACCCAAGGAGGTCTGGTTACCAAGACTTGAAGCGGCTGACGTCCTGTTCTTTTCGGGAGGAAATTCACCGCACCTTATGCGATGGATCATCGAGTCAGGACTAAGGGAAATCCTGCCCGACTTACTTGCAACGAAGGTGTGGGCGGGGATCAGCGCAGGGAGCATGGTGGTGTCACCAACGCTGATCCTTGGCAACAAGGACAAGCAGATCTATTATGAATCGGTCTTTGGCTATTCTGCAAACGAGGGCCTTGGCCTTGTTGATCTGTATATTCGCCCGCACCTCAACTCGCCGGATTTTCCTCATGCAACAAAGGATTACCTTGATAGCGTTGCGGAAGAGGTTGCGGGGAAGATCTATGCCCTTGATGACTGGTCGGCTATCACGGTGGTTGATGGAAAGGTTGAGGTTATAAGCGATGGAGAATATCTTGTCTTGAATTAGTTTTAAAAAGGAGTAAACTTACTCTTATATGAAAACACTTACTTGCAAACAGATGGGCGGACCGTGCGACGAGGCAATGTCGGCGAACAGCTATGACGAGATGATGGTCGTCGGCATGGAACACCTTAAATCAGCGCATCCGGACATGGCAGCTACCGTGGAATCCACTCCGAAGGACGACCCGATGATGGTCAAATGGGAAGAGGACTTCAAGAAGACCTGGGCGGAAACGCCGGACGCATAACATAAAAACCCCTCGTCAGAATTCGGTGAGGGATTTTTATTTGATTGTGTGAACGTTGGGCTATGCTGCTTGCACTTGGGCATGATCAAGCTTGCTGCCGTTTGGCGGAAAGAGAATCGTTGTTTCCCCGGTGGTGGCAGAGCTTAAGCAGATGCGGTCTCCTCCTTCGTCCCCTGGTCCGATATTGGAAACCTCATAGGCTTCGAGGCCTATCTTGTATTCAAGCTTGTCGCTGGCGACCCATTTTGACGGAATGGGCGGATAGCCCTCGCCCCGTGCCATCCATTTGAGATTAAGACAGAGGGATGTGCCATCGAATATGAATTCGTTGATTTCCCCGCGAAACAGGTATTTCTCGTTGAGATTCTGAACCTCAAGTTGCCCGCCGACATACCTGAGCAAAAGCTCGGGGGTGAGTTCTAAGTTGCTCATACGTATTGTTTAAGGGTGTGGGAGCAACCCACGTGAATGCTATTTAATGGGCAGGGTAGCACGTTGCGGTAAGCGGGTCAATCCGCTACACTGTACCTATGATTCCCAAAGTAACCCCCTTCCTATGGTTCGATGACAATGCGGAGGAAGCTGCAAACCTGTACGTATCCCTGTTTCCCAATTCGAGGATCCTCAATGTGGTGAGAACTCCCGACGGCATGACGGGCAATGAAAGCAAGGTTATGATCGTCGCGTTCGAACTCGATGGTGCAAAGTTCACGGCCCTTAACGGCGGACCCATTTTCAAGTTCAACGAGGCGACATCGTTTGTGATTCGCTGTGCTGATCAGGCAGAAGTTGATCATTTCTGGGACGGGCTCATTGCCGACGGCGGGCAGCAGAGCCAGTGCGGATGGCTGAAGGACAGATTCGGCCTTTCGTGGCAAGTGGTTCCCGATGCCTTGCCAAGGCTGATGAGTGATCCCGACCGCGTCAAGGCCGGACGCGTGATGCAGGCGATGATGAAGATGGGCAAGATCATTGTTGCTGACTTGGAAGCCGCCTATAACCAGCAGTAACCTTACGCCATTATATTATGACCAAACTCAACCCCTATTTAAATTTCATGGGCAAGACCGAAGAGGCCTTCACCTTTTACAAATCCGTCTTCGGTGGCGAATTTGTGATGCTCCAGCGCTTCAAGGACACGCCACAGAAGGACCAGCTTCCGGAATCCGACTGGGACAAGATCATGCACGTGTCATTGATGATTGGAAACGAAGTTCTCATGGGAACCGACGCGTTGGAATCCATGGGCCACACGCTGGTCTTCGGAAACGCGATCAGCCTGACGCTCAGCGTCGACTCGAAAGAAGAAGCCGACCGTTTGTGGACAGCCCTTCAGGCCAACGGCGGAAAGTCTGACTTGCCCATGACCGACATGTTCTGGGGCGCGTATTTCGGCATGGCCGACGATGCGTTTGGGATCAAGTGGATGATTAGTTATGATGCGAAGTACGCGGGGAAGTAAATCTTTTATAATATGCAGGCAAATATAGAAATTAAAATTAAGGAAGCTGAGTTAAATCTTCAGAGAAAACTGGATTGGGTTAGTCGTCACGATACCCGAACTATGTTTATCGCAGGAATTTCTATTGCCATGCTCGGTGTCCTTTCTGATGCAAGTGCATCAATCATTTGTTGGAGTATTCATTTGTACATCATTTTTGGCATATCTCTCATAGCACTTTTTGCCAGTCTTATTTTAGTTTACTGTAGTCAGTACCCAAAAACAAAATCAAAAAACAAATCCCTTGTCTTTTTTGGAACAATAGCCAAAATGAAGGCTGATGATTTTGTAGAAAGCTTTAAAAAAATGACACCCGAAAAGTATCTCGATGACTTACTTTTTCAAACTCATATAAATGCGGAGATTTTAAACAAGAAGTTCGAATACTTAAAGGCCTCCCTAGTAGTTATCATAATCTCAGTCATTCCTTGGATCGTGGCAATTTACCAGTCAAAGGTTTATTTAAAATAATTTATGTCATGGGTGGAGTCACTAACTTCAGAAATGGAAGCGGTTCTTGAAACTTCTTGGAGCGAGAGAAGTGGAACAGTTGTTCCAGAGTCGGAAAGTGTAACGCTGAAAGATGGGGCGGTAAAAATAGAGGCGGTTTTCATGTATGCCGATTTAGCTGGTTCGTCTAGCTTAGCAAAAATCTGCCCTTGGCAAACAACGACAAAAGTTATCCGAGCCTACCTGGATTGTTGCGTTCGTTCGATTAAGGTGCATGGTGGAGAGATTAGAAGCTTTGATGGTGATAGAGTAATGGCGGTTTTTAAAAATGATGCCCCCAGTATAAGCGCCACTAATTGTGCCAGGGAGATTGATTGGATGGTTGAAAATGTTCTTAACAAAAAGGCTGGGGAAAAGTTTAAGTCTATACGAGAAAATAATATAAAAATAAAGCACTGCGTGGGCATAGATGTTGGTGATGCCGTAGCTGTTCGCGCGGGAATACGAAACAATAATGATCTTATTTGGATCGGAAAGGCGCCCAGTTTCGCTGCCAAACTGTCGGATGTTCGAAATTACCCGTTCAGGATTTATATTACAAAAGCCTGCCATGATAAACTTCCCGAATCATCAAAAAAGAATGAGTCCGAAAATATTTGGGAGGCTTTTTCAATAAACTTTGCTGGCGAAAGTTGCACTGTGTACGCGACAAAGCACATGCTTAGGCCTTGAGTGACGGATTAGCTTTCGATGGTATATGATACCCTAACCATTTCTTTCTAGTTTTTAATATTGCCGACGATGAGCTTCCTGCTCTGATTAAGACTGCTCATATACGTTCCTCCACGCATAATGCGGAGATTATGGGGTTATTTAGCTTATAAGTCATATTTTGCTATAATCAATCTCTATGAAATACTCATCCACCTCAACCGCCATCTTTACCCACCCCATCGAAGCCGTCTGGAACGCCCTTACCATCGCTGACCAGATCAAGGCATGGTTTTTTGGTACCAACCAGGACACGGACTGGACCGTGGGGTCGCCGATCTTCTTCCGTGGGGAATGGGACGGCAAGGCGTATGAGGACAAGGGGACGGTAATGTCGTTCAACCCGCCCCATTCCTTGTCCTATACGTACTGGAGCCCGATGCTCGGAAATCCC
>CAIXMG010000113.1 GCA_903920485.1 uncultured bacterium | reverse complement strand
CCGATGACCATTCCCTCGTAGACTTCAGTCTGAGGACCGATGTACAGCTGTCCTCGATCCTGGAGATTTCCAAGGGCGAATCCGAGCGCCTTGCCTGACTCCATCGAGGTCATCGATCCTACTGATCGTTTCTCGATGAATCCTGCGTATGGCCGGAACTCGAGGAATCGTGATGCCATGATTCCCTCCCCCTTCGTGTCGATCATGAACATTCCCCGGTATCCGAAGAGTCCTCGGGTCGGTCCTTCGAAGAGCATTCGCACGCTGTTCTGGTGAACCTTCATGTCCTTCATGATGAACGCCCGCTTTCCGAGTTTCTCGATGACGGTTCCCTGGAATTCGCTTGGGACGTCGATGGTAACTTCCTCGAACGGCTCCGATTTCACGCCGTCGATTTCCTTGATGATCGCCTGTGGCTGTGACACCTGGATTTCAAACCCTTCTCGTCGCATGTTCTCAAGGAGTACCGCGATGTGCATTTCACCTCGTCCAAAGACCTTGAATCCTTCAAGTGCTCGCTCGGGATCAGGTTCGAAATCAACGCGGAGTCCCACGTTGACCTCGAGTTCCTTTTCAAGTCGCTCTCGAATCTGTCGGGTCGTCACGAACTTTCCCTCTCGTCCAGCGAATGGCGAGTTGTTTACGAGGAAGTCCAATTTGATCGTCGGCTCGTCGACGGTGATCGCCGGAAGCGCCTCCACGTTGGGATCGGTCGCAACGGTCTCGCCGATGAAGATGTCCGAGATACCCGCGATCATCGCGATGTCTCCCGCAACCACTTCCTCGACCTCCTTTCGCTTGGTTCCCTCAAATGAGAAGAGCTTGGTGATCTTTCCGACTCGTCGTGCGCCCGTGATCGGGTTTACGATGGTCACGTTCTGACCGTTCTTCGCGATTCCTTCGTAGACTCGTCCTACTCCCAATCGTCCCAGGAAGTTATCGTAAGCAAGGTTGAATGGCTGCATTCGAAACGGCTTGGTCGTATCGTTCGCTGCTGGCGGAACCTTTTCAAGGATCGTATCAAAAAGAGGCTTCAGGTCGACCATCGGGTCTTCCATATTCTTCTTGGCAGTTCCGTCTCGTCCGATCGCGTAGACGGTCGTAAAGTCCAACTGCTCGTCGGTAGCCCCGAGTTCCATGAAGAGCTCGAATACCTCGTCGTGTGCCTTTGAGACGTCTGCACCTGGCTTGTCGATCTTGTTCAAGACCAAGATAGGCTTGATTCCAAGTTCGAGTGACTTCTTGAGTACGAATCGTGTCTGAGGCATCGGACCTTCCTGCGCGTCTACGATCAAGAGCACCGAGTCAATCGATCGGAGTACGCGTTCTACCTCCGAACCGAAGTCGGCATGTCCCGGCGTGTCCACGATGTTGATCTTCGTGTCCTTGTAGAAGACCGAGGTGTTCTTTGCGTAGATGGTAATACCACGCTCCTGTTCAAGGGCGTTTGAGTCCATCGAGACTCCCTCTTCGCGCATTCCACACTGCTCGAGCATGTTGTCGGTAAGGGTCGTTTTCCCATGGTCTACGTGGGCGATAATTGCAATGTTGCGGATTTCCATAATTAAGAGTGAAATAAAAATAACTCGGTTGAGTCTCAGTAATAAGCTCGGCAACTATACACGAAAATTGACAAAATGGCAAGGATTTTCTATGCTCAAAAGAAAACCCGCATGAAAAAAACCAAAGACCTTTCGATCGGACAGATACTCGCCTTCTTCAGGAAAAAGAAGGGCTGGGACGTCAACCAGCTGATGGCCGAGACGGGCCTTTCCCAGGAAGAGGTCGTGGAAATCGAAAAAAGCCCCAACCTTGAGTTCAGGCGAGGCTCGTTCTGGCAAATACTTGCCGCATTGGACATCAGCGTCGCAGAACTGTTCATCCAGCAGATGCGCATGTGCGTCCCGAAGAAAGAACTTGATTCTTTCGAGGCGCAGGTTCCGCTGATCAAGGAGCACTTCATGATTTTTGAAGAATACCTTAACATGTCACGAGTGCGGGATGCCGCGCTGAACTAACCCAGCAACCTAATTCTCATCCGTTTGCCACCAGGCGAACGGATTTTGTTTTAAGTGAAAACTGCTGGTATACTTGTCACATGACTACCCTCCTCACCACCAATATCCTATTAGCCGTCATCGTCCTGTGCATCGTCGTGCTAACGACACTGGTTGCCATCCTCCTTACCCATTCCATCGGCGTCGTACGGCGCGTGAAATACATCGTGAAGACCTTTGACGACGACGTGCACCGCGCACGGTCAGTCGTTTTGGCCATCAAAGAAATGATCGCGGATAAGCTAAAGAAAAAATAAAGAATTAGTTGACCAGTCGACAACCTGAATGCTATGCTCACAATATCGCAAGACCGGAGATAATCTCCCACCGGCGCTTGGAAACAAGGCACGTATCGAGGGTTGCGGGAGTCCTCGGCGATCGGAAATCACCCTTTTGGGTGGTTTTCTCATTTTAGAGGAATATGCATTTGTTTTTGAGTTTATCCAAGGTCTCGTCTCGAATAAGATGAACGGTGTTTATTTCAGTTACACCATTGTTCCTCCTGATTTCTAATACTATCCTATGATTTGGAACACCTGCAATAAGGTAACGTTCATTCAATCTATCATTTCTCATAAGAATATCCCTAGGACTTTTTAGATGTTCTGGAAGCCGTAGGAGAAATTCTTTGGTGATTTCAGGATGCCCTGTCAGGTGGGGAAGGTAACCCAGAATCTTTGCCAATACAAATTCAGAAATATAGACATTGCTATCTCCTACTCGATTAGCCATTTCCTTATCGTATCGACACACCAAAACAGGCTCCCGTGAGTAATTTTTACGAAACGGCGTTATCTGGTTTACAAGGTCGTGATACATCCTCGAAGCCTACCAAACCGACTTCAAGAAAAAATAAGTTGCACATCACGCATTCCTTGGCGTATAATAAATCCGTCGCAGACCTAAGTAATCATTTTCATAATCAAGATGCCACAGAAAAATTCAAATGTTGACAAGTTAGTGAAAGGGCTCGGAATCGCAGGAGCAGCCGCTGCCGCGATCGCCGGAGGATACTTCTTCTACGGTAAGGAAGGTGCCAAGCACCGCAAGAACCTCAAGTCATGGATGGTGAAAGCGAAGTCCGAAGTCATGGAGAAGCTCGAGAAGGCGAAGGATCTTTCCGAGGAAAGCTACAACGAGACCGTTGACCTTGTCTCCGCAAAGTACAGTTCGCTCAAGCATGTCGCCCCTGAGGAAATCCAGGCGTTTGCCCGAGACCTCAAGAAGCATTGGAAGGACATCAAGCGTGAAATCGCTCCTGCCCCTGTCAAGAAAGCCGCGAAGAAGGCTCACAAGAAATAGCCCCCTGATCAAAAAGCCCTGACGAGGGGTTTTTGACTTACTTAAAAATATTTGGTATTGTTTTGCCAAACCTAGATACTCATTTTCTGTAACCCCAGGACGTTCTAGGAGTCCGCCTAAAAAAATAAAGCTATATGAATCCTGATTTCAATCACGAGACCCTCCGGTTGCTGGTGAAAGCCGTCCAAACAAAAACGAATGGTTACCAGGGGGAGGACTTTCCCGGCGGATATTTTTGCCATGCGCAGATAAGCAGGGCCACAAAAGAGGCTACCGCCGGAGGAAGGATCATTACTCCCTACATCGAGCCGGTCTTTCTGTCTGACGCCATATCGCCGTCAGCCCAAGTCCGTCTTTCTGGAGAGGCATACCAGGCCTTCGAGAAAACGATCATCCGCTATCTTAGGCTTGAGAGCAAAAACCTGCCCTTCTCCGCAATAGACGCCCTTGGCATCGTGTATGAGTCAGCAAGGGGAAGGATTACCGCATGTGCATTCGCTGGGTTCCACCCCGAAACCAACGAGGCCCTGTGTCTCATGGGCTGCGTCATCGAGGATGGAAAGTCATACTCGAACATCTCGAACCTGGAAGCAATGGTACTGGCTGCCCACAAAAAGATATGCCCCGACAATCGCCAATTGAAAGGCTTGCTGGAAAGCTACTTGATATTGGCAACTTGAGCCCCCCCATGCGGTGCGGTCAGGTAAAAGCGGTCTTCGGACCGCTTTTTTTGTTGGTGCAATCTGATATACTGAGTCGCATGGAAGAACAAACAATGCCAAAGAGCACGACCGACCACCGGACCTACCGACCCAAGAAGCTGACCACGGACGACATTCGGGCCGGCTGTATAAAACTGCACGGTGATGACGGCGTCGAGACCGAGATCTGCGTCGCCGACGAGGAACTTCGCCAGGGACTCGATTTCATGGAAAAATTCGACAAGGCCGTGACCATCTTCGGATCGGCCCGGACCCCTGCCACCGACCGCTACTACGACAAGGCGCGTCGCCTGGCCTACCGTGCCGTCAAGGAATGCGGATGCGCGATCGTGACCGGGGGCGGCCCTGGCATCATGGAAGCCGGCAATCGCGGTGCCTACGAAGCCAACGGAAAGTCGATCGGCATGCAGATCGTCCTCCCGCACGAGCAGATCACAAATCCGTACCTGACCGACATGCTCCCCTTCTACTTCTTCTATACCCGCGAAACCGCAATGCGCTACGCAGGAGAAGTATTCATGTTCTTCCCCGGAGGCTTCGGAACCTGGGACGAATTGTTCGAATGCCTGACGCTGATCCAGACCGACAAGATCGCCAAGGTTCCCGTCATCCTGGTCGGCAGCGAGTACTGGACCGGCATGCACGACTTCGTCAGGACCCAGATGGTATCGCGCGGAATGGTCACCGAACAGGAACTCTCGGCCTACGTCATTCTCGACGACGAGGATGCGATCATCGATGTGATCAAGAACGCGCCGATCCGAGAGAAGAACTAAGGCACGAACTGCACCGAGGCAAGCAAAAACCCCGCTCGCGCAGTGAGACTTTCTTTCCGCAGTTTACGAGGAAAAAAGTACTCACGCAGCGAAGAGGGGTTTTTGCGTAGAAAATAGAAAGCAGTATTACTCTTCGTGAAGAAAGCTGGTCAGGAACGCCTTTTGAAGGTCGGCCACCTGCGGCGCGTACTTCTGGAGCACCGCCTGAAACGCAGGCACGTCCTCGCGATACAAGGCCTGCTTGTACGCCTGGTAATCGTCTTCGGACATGAACTCCATCAGGTGCGCGTAATAGCGCATCGTCATCATCTTCAGATGCTGCTGGGTCTTTTCCGTAAGCCTGTCTTCCGGAAATCCCCGCGACTGCAGCATGTGGCGGTATTCCGCGGTCTTTTCAGCTACTTGATTGAGAAAGGTATCCATAATGGTTTTATTTCTTAGGCTTGTCGTCCTTTTTATCTTTATCATCCTTCTTGTCGTCCTTTT
>CAIXMG010000112.1 GCA_903920485.1 uncultured bacterium | reverse complement strand
GACTTGAACCTCCATGGATTGCTCCACTCGCACCTGAAGCGAGCGCGTCTACCAATTTCGCCACCCGGGCATCGCCCCTCGATTTCTCTCGGGGCACTTTCCCCAAAAGGGGAAAGTGCGGAAACGGAGAGATTCGAACTCTCGATACCTTGCGGTATGCTGGTTTTCGAAACCAGTGCCTTCAGCCACTCGGCCACGTTTCCTTATGGGGCAAGGGCATACTAGCATTTTTATCTCCGTTTGGGAATATCAAAGAAAGGTAAAAGAAAGGTAAAGGCTCTCGAAAGAGACCCTTGTCTTTTGCGGTCTGCAACCTATAATGCTGGAATATGTCGGAAAAGAAATTAGGAAAAAACATAACCGTTGACCAGTTGGCAGAAATGGTTGCCAAGGGGTTCGATTCCTTGGAACAAAAAATGGTCACCAAGGCTGAATTGGATGAGATTCTTAATCAAAAGCTGGATCAAAAGCTCGATGAGAAGCTTGCTTCCATTCACCAGAAACTTGATGATTCCATCGCATCTCATGGTCAAAGGATTGCAAAACTCGAAGGTAAGGTTGTCATTCTCAAGGATGTGATAGAAAGTGGTTTGGAGGTGCGGGTTGTGTGGTAGTATACTGTCGTCATGAACACCCCACGAATTGACCACGAGATTATTCACTGGCTGCGCAAGGCCTTCATCCCGTTCGGGCGGTTCGCGATTTTTATTGTGTACGTGTGGTTCGGCATGCTTAAGGTAGTGGGGCTGTCTCCGGCAACGCCGTTGGTTCACCACCTGTTTGACGCAACGATCCACTTCATGCCGTTCAATACGTTTTTCATCCTCTTCGCGCTGTTCGAGGTGCTCATCGGTGTCCTGTTTTTGTTTCCCAAGGCGACCCGAATCGTCATCCCTTTGCTGTTCCTGCACATGATTACGACGATCCTGCCGCTGATCCTCCTTCCACAGGAAACGTGGAACGGCTTCATGGTGCTGACTCTGGAAGGGCAGTATATCGTCAAAAACCTCGTCATTATCGCGGTTGCCATCGGCATTGCGGCCCATATGCACCCCTTGCCGATGCGCAGGGGATCCCGGCAGACCTGACATTAGGCAAATTCGGGGGAATGTGCTAGACTTGCCACAGTATTTCTCGCGTTGTGTGAACCATAGTGCAGGGTAGTACGTTAGTAATTAGTTTTTCTTGGGAAACCAAGTGTATATCACAGAATATGACAAAATTGTTTGTAGGAAATCTTTCATGGTCAACGACCGACGACTCGATGCGCGCATTCTTCGAGCAGGTAGGACAGGTTGAGTCAGCTCGTGTCGTCATGGACAAGATGACCGGCAAGTCTCGAGGATTCGGATTCGTGGAAATGCCTAACGCTGAGGAAGCTCAGAAGGCAATCGCAGATCTTAACGAACAGGATCTCGACGGACGAAACATCCGCGTTAACGAGGCTCTCCCAGAAGGGGAACGACCTCCACGACGAGAATTCTCAGGTGGAGACCGAGGCGGTTACCGAGGTGGTAACGGCGGCGGATACGGAGCAGGCAACCGAGGCGGAGACCGAGGCGGTTACAACCGATAATCACAGAAACCGCGCAGGCGGTTTTTTGTGTTGCGGGTTTTTTGCATGGTATAATCTCCCTATGCAACCCTCATTTCAAAACGGCGCATATTATACGCCAGGTTCCAGCGTCCTTACGTATTTCATCATCAGCGGACTGTCATCGGTCGTCGGAACGTTCGGCCTCCTGGCGATTGCCTGGTATCTGGTCCATACGTTCGCGGTCCCGGCACTGGGCTCATTTCTTCCCCTGAAGGTGTTTGACGCCTATTATGGAACCGGTTACGAGGTGATCGGCGTCCTTGCCCTTATCGGGTGCGTCTTTTCACTGATATCCTCAGCAATCAATTACTACAGTATCCGCTTCATGTTCGACGAATTCGCCTTCCATATCGAGAAGGGCATCCTTTCCAAGTCCGAAATTTCAATACCGTATCGCCAGATCCAGAATGTGAACCATGACCAGACGTTTGGAGAGCGGACGTGGGGGATGGTGCGCGTCATCGTGGAAACCGCGGGAACGGATGACAAGGGGATCAATGGCGAAAGCGATGGTGTCATGCCGCTCATGGATGCGTCCTTGGCCGCAACTGTTGAGAATGAGCTCATGAGGCGATCGTCGCCAGCTCAGGCCTCAGCAGCGGTGAGCAGCGTAACCGGCTAATACATTAAGACACTTTCCTTACTATCATTTTTGACCGGAATACAGTATGATCTTTGCCATGGTTGAGAGAGTAGAAAACGGGGTAGGGGACATGAGGGCCAAACACGGCATCACCCAGGAAGTCCTTGCGGAAGCCGTTGGTGTGAGTCGCCAGACCATCATTGCTCTTGAGAAGGGAAACTACACTCCTTCAGTATTATTGGCCCTTAAGGTTGCCGGCTTCTTCAAGGTGCCCGTCGACCAGCTTTTTAAGATGTCATATGAAAAATAGCATTCGTGAAATTTCAGTTGCGATTATTCTGATCGTGCTTGCGATCATTCTTTGGAATCCCCTTTCGCTGTGGATGCCAAACATGGTGGTTGTCGCACTCATTGTCGCACTCATCGTCGCCTTCGGTTTCTTCGCAAGCTTTCTCTTGGGAGAACGGGCGATTGATGAACGAGACCTTCTTCACCGAACGCTTGCAGGCAGGAGTGCCTTTCTTGCTGGTTCCGGTGTTCTTATCCTCGGTATCGTGATTGAAGAATTCCTTCATGTTCTTGACCCGTGGCTCGTTGCTGCGCTGGTCGTTATGGTGGTGGTAAAAGTCGCCACCAGAATCCTGAGCGCCCATCGATACTAACGATCTAACGGGAAGGGCATGTAAAGTATACTTTACATGCCCTTCCCGTTATTCTATACTGGTTCCGTTAGTAATAGTAATCGCTTTCTTTTAACTCATGACACTTCTCATCCTTTCATTCATCGCAGGAATCCTCACGGTTCTTGCGCCATGCGCCTTGCCCATGCTGCCGATCATCATCGGAGGGTCCCTTTCGGGCAGCGGAAAATCGCGCAAGCCGTATGTCATCATCGCCACCTTGGTGCTTTCAGTCGTCGCCTTCACACTTCTCCTCAAGGTAAGCAGCGCCTTCATCATGGTCCCTCAGGCGTTTTGGACGACGCTGTCAGGCATCATCATCGTCTTCGTCGGGCTTACGCTGTTGTTTCCGGGATTGTGGGAACGGCTGCCGTTCGTGGGGAAATTGTCCGTTGATTCGAACAAGCTGCTTGGCGCAGGGTACCAGAAGAAGAACTTCTGGGGAGACGTCATCATCGGCGCGGCACTGGGGCCCGTATTTTCATCGTGCAGTCCTACGTATTTCGTAATCATTGCGACCGTACTTCCTGCAAGTTTCGGAAAGGGGATTGTCTACCTGTTTGCTTATGCAATCGGGCTCGGACTGGTGCTTCTTTTGATCGCACTGCTGGGACAAAAATTGGTGGACAAGCTGGGCGGTTTTTCCAACCCCAATGGTTGGGTGAAGCGGACGATTGGCGCACTGTTCATCATCGTCGGGATCTTCATCATGACCGGGCTTGATAAGGCGGTTGAATCAGCGATCCTCAATGGGGGATTCTTCGACGTGACCACGGTCGAGACGAAGCTCCTGCAGGAACACACGGGACATCAGGAATCGCCGAATCCGCAAGCGGATTCGGCGACATCCGCAACCACTGCCGCCACCGTGCCGGCATCTTCGTCATCCTTGTTCTTCTGCCATTTCTTGCCCGCCCATTCGTTTTCATCCAGCTCTAATGGAAACGCTGCGTCAATTCTCTGCCACGGGATAACGGTTGATAACTGGATACCTTTTGGAATGACAATCT
>CAIXMG010000111.1 GCA_903920485.1 uncultured bacterium | reverse complement strand
GACGAACTTTTTCCAAATTGGTTCGGGTGGCTTCTCCACTACCAATTATGACAAGCTTTTGGAGTCATGGTCACAAGAATCGCTTCACACGAACGTCCTCTTTACCGCAGGTGCAAGCAAGTACTGTCCGAATGCCGCTGCTGCGCGCGCAAGTATCATGAGTTCTTATTCTTGGAGTATTCAAGACGGCGGGCTTTCCACTTGTCCGCATGCAGTTGTTTATACGGCAGGTCCGAACGGCACCATTTCAGGTACTGCTTCTCAATCTGTTAATGACGAATCAAACGGTACTGCCGTCACGGCGGTCGCTAATAGTGGCTACCACTTTGTAAACTGGTCGGACAGTTCGACGCAAAATCCGCGAACCGACAATGACGTTCTCGGCGACATCTCAGTAACTGCAAATTTTGCAGCAAACGCAAACCCTGTCATTTCTGGTGGCGGAGTCAGCGGCGGGAGCGCCTATGCCTGTACCGATCCGAAAGCCGCAAATTACGATACGTACAGTTCACGGGGGAATAGTTCATGCGAGTATTCAACCGTCTCTGCCTCTGTTCAGTCCGCTCAGGTTTCTCCCATTCCTCAAATGCTTCTCGCGAATGCGGCAAACCGCACCTTGAGATATGGCAGCAAGGGAAGTGACGTTGTCGTCTTGCAAAAATACTTAAACGGTAACGGGTATGTCGTCACAAAAACAGGCTCAGGATCTCCTGGGCACGAAACAGTCCTGTTCGGACTTTTGACCAAGAAAGCCGTTGAAAAATTCCAGAAGGGTCACGGACTGAGTCCTGATGGGGTTGTCGGCCCGAAGACGAGGTTCTTGATTTTTTCGTAAAAGGGAGTAAAGTTCAGGAAAAAAACTATGATAAAATTCAATACCCACCCTAAATTCAACGAACACTCAGATCTTGAACTTAAAGAACTCTATGTCAAAGAAGACGACGGTACGGCTCTTGAAACGCTGATGGCCAGACATGCCGGATTGATGACTGCTGTCATTTCCAACATCTGCAAAAACAGGACGGATGCGCGAGAAGTTCTTATAAGCTGCTGCGGCAGCATCGCCCTGAATCTTAAATGCTTTGATGTTCAGAGCGAAAGACATCTTTCGAACTGGATTGCGCGAATTGCAAAAAATCGGGCAATTGATTCGTATCGGGCAAAACTCGGCAACCGATTTGATTGTACCGATTTCTCAAAACGGGGTTTTACCCACGATGACGGAAAGAGAGTCGAAGACCCCGATGCCGTTCTTCTGAGAAAAGAAATGCTTGAAAAGGCCTTGCTCCTGACGGGATCCCTTCCTGAAAGGCTAAGAAACGTTGCGGAACCGATCTTTTTTGACGGAATGAGCTACGAAAATGTCGCCATGCTGCGGGGGCTTCCTGTTGGAACCGTCAAAAGCCAGGTGAGCGAAGCAAGAAAGCTTTTGCGGGGAGCAAGAGGTTAGGGAAAGGGCCGAGTGACTCGGCCCTTTTTTTTGTTTGAGGTTTTGTTTTTCCTTGACTTAGTTTATAATGGTATCGTTAATCTTTATCAATTTGCGACTGTCGTCGCCATTCACCTTTTATTATGTCTTTCAAAAAAATCGTTCCTTTTGTTTTACTCGCCGTCCTTGCAATCGTGATGCCGTTCCATGCCTTTGCCGGCAGTGTTCCTGATGCGCCGACATCTGTTGCTGCAGCCGCGGCAAGCGGTTACTTGAACATGACGGTTACCTGGGATGCATCCGTCAGCAACGATCCTGGCGGGGTTACAGACTATTATGTCGAGGTAATCCAGCACGGCGATACTGATTGGGCTGATGATGAAATTGTCGGCGACGACATTTCCGCAAGCGACCCGCTGACCGACACGGTCAATCTTCCGGCATACGGCAGCTACGACATCCGTGTCAGTGCCGAAAACGGTTCCGGAACAAGCGATTACGGAACGACGACGTATGCGACAGGTGCGCCGGTGGTGCAGGATATTTCGTCGTGTGATGCCCTTCAGGCGATCGACGCGGATCCGGCGACGGGATATGCGGATACCTATAACATCACCGCACCCATTGACTGTACTCACGTCACGTTCTACCCGTTGTCATGGAACAATGATGATTTTTCCGGAATATTGAACGGGCAGGGAAATGCGATCAGCAACCTTTCGATTGTGGCGCCAAGCAGCAATATTCACCTCTTTGCTTCTATGGAAGGATTGTTTGATAGTGCGTCCAATGCGTTGATCGAAAACTTGAATATTTCAGGAACCATGACAATTGGGAATTACGGTCATAGTGTTGCGGAGGTCGGTGCCCTTGTCGGTCGCGGCTATAACCTGTCCATTCAAAATGTTAATAGCAGTCTTTCCATTACGAACAGCAATACATCACCGAGCTCTGCTCGTGGAGCGATAGGCGGACTGGTAGGATCTCTTTTGTGGAGTAATTCCTCGAATTTTTCAAATGATACCGTTTCGGGGACTATTGATAACAGTGATCGTGAACCTACGGGTGGTCTGGTCGGTTTAATCGGTGCATCAATCGGTTCAGTATCAAGCGTTCCTGTGGCGCAAAACTTGATTTTTAGTGGAAACACGATCAGCGGAACAATTAGCGGCGGATTTGACGACGTCGGCGGAATGGTCGGCAAATTGATCACCGATGTGGAGGACGATAATTCCAATACGACAATCACGGCCGACCGAAACGTTTCGACGGCGACGGTCAGCAGCACCAACGGCGGGAATGTCGGCGGGTTGTTTGGAGACGTTGAGCCTTACAACAATTCTGCATCCACGGTCAGCTTCAGCTTGACGAACGATTCGGTAACCGCAAACGTTTCAAGTGCTGACGCGGAAGACAAGCAGGACGGCGACATCGGCGGTTTGATCGGAGACCTCAACCAGGAAACCGACGGCAGCGGCCCGGTGAATTTTACCGCAGTTAACGATTCGTATAATGGTACGGTTTCGGGTGCGACGAACGATGACGACGGGGGACTGATTGGACAATTTACCTCGAAGGAAAACGGCGGTACGGGACAAGTTTCGTATGCGCTTGACCATGATTTTTCAACCGGATCGGTAACAGGAAACGGGGGTATCGGCGGTCTGATCGGCGCACTTGATCATGCTGATAATTCAGAAAACGTGCCGTCGATTACGGGAACCATTTCGCAAAGCTACTCGACCAGTTCTGTCACAGAAAACAGCTCCGACAATCCGGACGGAGTTGAAGGCGGTCTGATCGGATTTGTTGCTTCGAAAGGGTTTGGTCCCTTGCCACCGCCGGAACTTACCATTTCGGACGCGTATGCTACGGGTGCAGTCATTGGTACTCAGGCCATCGGCGGACTTATTGGATCCGATGGAAATACACTTCCTCTTGTCATCCAAAGAAGTTACGCCACAGGATCGACAAGTACCGCTGCTGATGCGACCGATGGCGACAACGATGTTGGTGGTCTTCTCGGATATCTTGCAAATGGCAGTACGGTACAGGATTCCTATGCAAGAGGTCTGGTAACTGGCTTGGACAGTGACGACATCGGCGGACTTGTCGGGGATTCAAACATTGGAGATTTCAGCGGCGATACGATTTCAGATTCGTATTACGACCTGACCGGAACGGGACAGGGTTCGTGTACCGATGCGGGAGATGTTGACGGGTGTACCGGTGTCAACAATACGCGAATCACATTCGGCAAGATTGGCGATTCGGAAACCAATAATTGGTCGGCAATCGCATCATCGTCTGATGGAACCAAAGTCGTTGCTGTCGAAAACGGCGGTGATATCTTCACCTGGTCGCAAGCCAATGGAATGGTTGACCAAAGTTCTGCCGGTTCGCGAAACTGGTCCTCAGTTGCATCATCGTCCGACGGAACGCACCTGGTTGCGGTTGCAAACAGCGGTGACATCTTTACCTCTACGGATTCAGGTGCCGATTGGACGGATCGCGGATTCTCGGGATCGTGGTCGTCAGTCGCATCATCGTCCGACGGAACGCATTTGGTAGCTGTTGCAAATCCAGGAAACATCTATATCTCGACTGACAGTGGTGCCACATGGTCGGTATCGCACGTGGGTCGCAGAAATCAGGCACAAGACTGGTCATCAGTTGCATCATCATCAGACGGAACGCACCTGGCTGCAACGGTTAATGGCGGAGATATCTTCGTTTCAACGGACAGTGGTTCAACATGGACGGACACG
>CAIXMG010000110.1 GCA_903920485.1 uncultured bacterium | reverse complement strand
TTTCGGATTTACCGACATATCTATCGTTGAGGCATCGGCAGAAAAGAAATGGATGATATTGACCGATGAGGCCGAGATGTGTAGAAAATTTGGAGAAAGTATCCCCTTGATACCTTTTAGCTCGCTTGTAGTAAGTGAATTATATAAGCTATAAATCCAGGGTCTTTTTATGCTATAATCCCCCCACATGTGGAAGCGAATCCTGTGGGATATTCTCTGTTTGGCGTTGGCATTTATGGCCCCGTGGTGGGTGACCTTGGTATTCGGGACTTTGGGCGCCCTGTTTTTCTCGTGGTACCTGGAATTGGTCATTCTGGGAGCGATCTATGATGCGCTGTTTGGCGGAGTTTCCATGCATTGGTACCGCCACTTGATTCACACGGGCATCTTTGCGTTGCCTCTCCTCGTGATGCAATTGGCGCGCACGACGTTCGATTTGTAACCCCTGATTATGACTTTCAATTTTTTCAAGCGCAAGAAAAAACTCAATACCCATTCTATCGATCCCGACGAGGTGTTCATGGACACCCTGAATGTTTCGAACCTTGATACCCAGCAGTTCGAGGGTGTCATCGAGCGATCGATCAGCAAAAGGACCATGACCATCACACTGGTCGTGTTTCTTGTGATCGGGCTCGGGTTTCTTGCCCAGCTGATCCGCCTCCAGGTCAAGGATGGTGCCACCTATCTTGCCAAGAGCGAGCAGAACCGTCTGCATCATACGCCGATCTTCGCCGACCGAGGCATCATCCTCGATCGTAACGGGACCGATCTTGCCTGGAACGTGACCAGCGACAAGACTGAGCCGTTTTCCGTCCGTTCGTATATTGCGCAGGGAGGCTTCGCGCACCTGATCGGATACGTCGGCTATCCGACGACCGATAGCTCGGGAGTCTTCTGGCAGAATGCCATCGTGGGCAAGTCCGGCATTGAGAAGCGGCTGGATTCGTTCCTGTCAGGCGTGAACGGCCAGCAGATCGTCGAGCTTGATGCCCATCAGAAGGTCCTCTCGACGAACCTCGTGACCCCGCCAAAGCCGGGCAACAACGTGACCCTGACCATCGACGCCGGAATTCAGGGTGCGATGTACACCGCGATCCAGGATCTTGCCCAATCAAAGGGCTTTCTCGGAGGCGCCGGTGTCATGATGAATGTGCATACTGGCGAGATCATCGCGATGACCAGCTATCCCGAGTTCGACCTCAATATCCTTTCGCACGGAACCGACCATGCGGCCATCGCGTCGTATGCGACCGATCCGCGTCACGTGTACCTTGACCGAACGTTGGCAGGGCTTTTCACACCGGGATCAACCGTAAAGCCTTACGAGGCATTGGGTGCTTTGAACGAAGGTCTCGTCACGCCGCAGACCACCGTTGACTCGACGGGGTCGGTTTCGATTCCCAATCCTTACGATCCGACTAAGGCACAGATTTTCCACGACTGGGAACCGCATGGAAACGGCATCACCGATGTCTACAGTGCCATTGCGAATTCCGTAAACACGTTCTTCTATGCGATCGGTGGAGGCTACAAAACGCAGAAGGGTCTCGGCATTTCGGGGATTGATACCTATATCAAAAAGTTCGACATCGGCCAGAAGACGGGCATCGACGTCGACGGGGAGGTTGCCGGCAACGTTCCAAGTCCCGCTTGGAAGGCAAAGGTCTTTCCGGGTGATCCGACCTGGCGACTGGGAGACACGTACAACTCGGCCATTGGGCAGTTCGGGTTCCAGGTAACGACGCTTCAGATGGTGCGCGCCGTTGCGGCCATGGCAACTGACGGGATGCTTGTCCAGCCGTATGTGACGGCGGTGCCCAAGACGGTTACTCCGCCTCCTGTGCAGATTACGGGCATCGACCCGAAATGGTACGGCGTGATCCACGACGCGATGCGCGATACGGTAACGACGGGTACCGCGAAGGTGATCGACGTGCCCTACGTTGATGCTGCCGCAAAGACGGGAACCGCACAGGTTGGTCCGCACAACTCGCTGATGGATTCGTGGTCAACGGGATTCTTCCCGATACAGAATCCCCAGTATGCCTTCGTGGTCGTTATGGATCAGGCAAAGTCGACGAACGAAACCGGTGCTACGTATGTCATGCGCCAGGTCTTCGACTGGATACAGAACAACGAGCCCGGCTACTTTGCGGTTCCTCAACCGTCAAGCAAATAAAGGAGTTTTAAGTATTTTCACCAAAAGACTTGACAAAAGTTACATAGTTTGCTATGCTTTGTAAGACCTGAAATAAATTTCATCACCCCAAAATTAACTGTCATGAAATCAATACCTTCATGTCTGGCCAGAGGACCGAATAGCTTCTCTGGGAATGGCGGAACTACCCCCGTCCGTGCTGCACAGACAGCACATATAGCTGCATGATATAGACCGGCGGCCGCAATGATCACATTGCATGCCACAAAAGAGAAGAGTCTCCACAAAAACCTGTCTGCTATGATAGGCGGAGTCTCCCGGAATAGGTCCTTCGATGCGATGCATTGAGGGACTTTTTATTCGCTATGGTTTTCATACCGTCAAGTAGCGAGAGGAAATAAAAAGTCTATAATGCAGATGTGGTTGGTAGTGCTACATAAGCACTACCAACCCGCCACATCCAATTCACTCCGGTGGGTTGGTATTTTTAATCTGGAAAAAGTCGGTTAAATGTGGTAGGATGACCTCCATATGGAACAGGACTTGCGCATCAGCGCCGAAAAGAAACTGGCTCTCGAGGCCGAACTTACTCACCTGAAGACGATCATCCGTCCCGGGATTTCTGAGCGCCTGATGGCGGCACGGGCCCTTGGTGACCTTTCGGAGAATGCCGAATATCAGACGTCTCGCGACGAGCAGGGCAAGAACGAAACACGAATCCAGCAGATCGAATATATTTTGAAATACGCAAAGATCGTGGAACGATCGGGATCCGACCGTGTTGAGATGGGTGCGACCGTCGTAATCCAAAAAGTCGGTTCCGATGAGGAGAAGACCTATTACGTCGTGTCTGACACAGAAGCCGATATTAGTATCAACAAAATTTCGACCAATTCGCCGATCGGATCCGCCATGCTCGGCAAGTTCGCAGGTGAATCCTTCACGATGACTACACCACGCGGGGACGTTGAATACCAGATCGTAACTGTGTCATAATATCGCCATGGCAACCCTCCCTGAACTGCGCGCTGTGCGCCTCGAAAAACTTGAATTACTAAAGAAAGCTGGGATGAATCCGTATCCGACGGAGACTTTGCGTACGCATTCGCTGCTGGGTGTCTCGCTTAATTTCGCGGAGCTTGAATCTACTGGTCAGGACGTCGTTACCGTCGGGCGTATTCTTTCGCTTCGCGGGCAGGGCGCAATCATGTTCGTGACCCTGTTCGACGGAACCGAAAAGTTCCAAGCGGTCTTTAAGAAGGATGATATGGGTGAAAACCCCCTCCTTTTGGAGGAGGGGGCAGGGGGGTGGTGGCCTCTTTCGGCTTTTCCAAAATGCCGTCGATTTGGGTGACTTTATCCAAGTCACCGGACCGGCTTTCACGACCCAAAAGGGTCAGCCAAGTATCCTCGTCAAGGAGTGGACCATGGCAACGAAGGCGCTTCTGCCGATCCCTTCGGAACATTATGGGCTCGAAGATGCCGAGGAAAAGATGCGCAAGCGCTACCTGGACGCGATCGTGGACAACGACCTGTTCAAGCGGTTCGAGACCCGCTCACGGATCATTACCGCCATTCGGTCGTTCTTCGACCAGGCGGGATTTATGGAGATCGAAACGCCGATCCTCCAGAACCAGGCGGGCGGCGCGATGGCACGGACGTTTGCCACCCATCACAATGACTATGACATGGACATGGTTTTGCGCATCTCGCTTGAGCTTGAGCACAAGATCGTCATGGCGGCAGGATACAACCGCATCTACGAGATCGGCAAGACGTTCAGAAACGAGGGGTCGGATCCGACGCATATCCAGGAATTCACGATGATGGAATGGTATGCGGCATACGAAAGTCTCGAGACGAACCTCCGTTGGACCGAGGAACTATTGCGAAAGCTGGCTACCGACATCATGGGCAAGACAACCTTTTTCGTTCTTGATCGCGACAACAACAAAGTGGAAGTAGATTTTGATGGCGTGTGGCCACGTGTGACGTTTGGCGACCTGCTGAAGCAGAATGCCGGTATCGACATGGAAACCGCGACGCTTGCCGACATCCAGAAGGCTGCGAAGAAATGGGGAATGGGTGACGAGGAAATAAAAACCACGGGACGAGGAAACCTCCTTGATCATGTCTACAAGAAGTCCTCGCGCAACAAGATCGTGCAGCCGACATTCGTCACGGATTATCCAAGTGACCTGAAGCCCTTGGCCCAGCAGAACACCAACGGCACGGCACGAGTCGCCCAGCTGATCATCGCGGGTGCGGAGATCACGAACCAGTATGCCGAATTGGTGGATCCGACGGTCCAGCGGTCACTTCTGGAATCGCAGTCTTCCGCAAAGAAGGGCGGGGATGCGGAAGCCATGGAAATCGACGAACGGTTCCTGACCGCCATGGAACACGGCATGCCACCGATGACCGGATTCGGGATGGGAATCGACCGACTGGTCGCCATCCTTACCGAGCAGGATAACCTGCGCGACGTGATCTTCTTCCCGATTTTGCGACCAAAGGAATAAGATTTTTAGATATTAAAAACAGCCTTACTTATAAGGCTGTTTTTGGTTACCCACAAGTTTGTTTGACAAATATTTCAATTCTGTTATACTCTAGTTACAAATCAATACATAAGGTTATGTCCAGGCAATTATAGGGATTTGCATTCTCTATGAAAGCGCTGGGAACAACAATGAGTGAAAACCACCTATTATACCTGCTCTAAATGCAATATGAGGAGGAAACAATATAATCGGTGTAGTCATTGTCCAGTGTGGACATAATAACAAGGGTTTGTCGGTATCAACTGACAAACCTTTTTTTGTTTTCTCAGGTCATTTTAAATCTTTTATAAGTGCGATTCTGTCAATTCTTTTCATTTTCCTCCCATCTGGTATGATGGTCACATATGGCAGACCACCGTCACAAAACCGTCGAAAAGCGCCTAGGATTGCCCAACAAGGAGGAAGAACGCGAGCTGTTCGCCAAGTTTGAGCTGTACGACCTGATGGAACGCTATAGTCCTTTGGCTGACTTCATTCTGGACGACTATGCGTGCCCGAACGAGAACACGAGCATCGTCGTCGAGGAGATGCTCCACAATGCCCTCCTAATGTCGCTGATCCGCTACCGCAAGAAGGATCGCCATCTGGGCGACGGCACCTTTACATTCTTCTTCACGCTCCTTGCCGGCGACATCATGAAGGATTACGTCGAACAGGGAATGGCGTACAAGATTGCCGTGTCGAAGGTCATGGGCAAGGAATAGGG
>CAIXMG010000109.1 GCA_903920485.1 uncultured bacterium | reverse complement strand
TCAAGGCATTCATCAAGTGGGTTATCCTGTCGGCGGCGGTCGTCCTCGCCGCGCACGTGATTCCGGGAATATCGGTAACGGGTTGGCACGCGGCCCTTGTCGCAGGAATCGTCCTCGGGCTTATCAACCTGATCATCAAGCCGATCCTCGCGATCCTTACGATTCCCGTAAACATCCTGACGCTTGGATTATTCGGAATTGTTTTGAATACGCTCCTGTTCTGGGCTGTCACCTACTTTGTCACAGGCTTCACAATCTCAGGATTCCTGCCTGCGCTGTTCGGATCAATTCTGGTTTCCGTGGTGATGTGGTTTGTCCATATCTTTCTTGGATAACATAAAAAACCTTCGATAACCGAAGGTTTTTATTATGGTTTATTGCTGTGCAAGCGCCAGATTGATCGCATTACGTGTCATTGGTCCAACACGACCGTCAACTGTTAGTCCATGTGTTCTCTGGAAGCTTTTAATGGCAACGACTGTTGTAGTTCCAAAATAGGTGTCAACGTAGGTCTTGCTCATGAATCCATGCTCGGCAAGATACGTTTCCAGAATGAGCACCTGGGATGAACGCGAACCTAATGTTAGCCGTTGGGTAATCACGCTTGCTGAAACGGGGCTGGAGGCATTCGTTCCTGTTGCTGTCGGCAGCGTCGTAAAGGTGAATGACTGGTCACTCCATACAGGCGCTGAGGAAGGGGAGAGGTATCCGATCCATGTCTGATATTGTACATTCGGCAAGAGATTCGAAATGGTCAGCGGGAGCAGCTGCGATCCGTCTGTTGAATACGTAAACGCCTGTGTTTGATAATTTGTAGCAAGCGTTTCCGTATAGCGCAACAAGACGATACTTTTGCCGGCGATTTCCCGCTGGAAGACATCGCTTCCTGGAACAACGGTTACCGTCGCGTGGTCGTTGGTAACGCCGGAAAAGGTGAGCGCCGTTTCTCCGACATACTGGGCAGATGATGGCGTGGTAACGGTGAAAGCTGCAGGATCATAGGTTGCCGATGTGGCCGTACCGCCATGACCGAGGAAGAAGAGGTATTGTGTTGCCGGCTGAAGTCCCGTAATGGAAAGAGGAGCGATACTTCCGTCGGCATTGTATGAAAATGTAAGGTAACTTGGTATCGCATACTGCATCGTGCAGATTTGGGAGGTGGCACTGTCCGTGCAGCCATAAGGCCGATACTCGACCGAGATCGATTGGCGATTCGTCACGAGTGACGAATAGATCGCGTCCGTCGAGGGGTTCAGCTGGAGCGTCAGGCTGATGGGGGTCACATTTTCAAAACTGAGTATCCCATCGGTTGCAATAGGCGTTCCGAATGCAAATGCGTGGCCTGTCAAAGCCAAGATTCCGACGGCAAAAGCCATAAGGGTAAGGGTTATCTTTTTCATATAAATTGAGTATACTACAAGTCTTATGAAAAAACTTGTTACGCATAATGGTAAATATCATCCTGATGAAATATTCGCCTGCGCAGTCCTGGAACTTGTTTTAGATAAACAATCAATTCAGTATGAAATAATTAGAACGAGGGATGAAGATGTTATAAAAAGTTCCGATTATGTTTTTGACGTAGGAGGAGTTTATGATCCTGCAATCAATCGTTATGACCATCATCAGCGAGAGGGTGCAGGAAAGAGAGCCGATGGCATTCCGTATGCCTCATTTGGCCTAGCGTGGAAACATTTTGGAATGGATTTATGTCCGTCGCAGGAGATTTTTGATGAAGTTGATTTAAAAATAGTAAGTGGCATTGATGCTGTTGATAATGGAGTATCCATTGCCACTTCCTTATACGAAAATGTAGGAATCGTCGATTTTGGCGATATTGGATCCAGTTACATGCCTTCCTGGAAAAACTCAGACAACGAAGCCTATGATGCAGGATTTTTTGAAATGCTCTCCATGGCAAAAGGATTTCTTTCTCGGAAGATATCCCTATTGATTGATCTTAAGGAAGCGGAGATCCTTGTGGAGGCAGCGTATCAAGCTTCTGAAGATAAACGATTGGTGATTCTTGATGAATATTATTCAGGTAAGGAGGTTCTTTCGCTTCACCCAGAACCACTTTTTGTCATGTTTCCCAATACCATTAATGGCACTTGGATGGTAAGTACGGTACGAGACGATAATTCATCATTTATAAATCGGAAAGATCTTCCGGCTGAATGGGCAGGATTGCGAGACAATGATTTTGCTGCAGTTTCAGGCGTACCTGATGCAGTATTCTGTCACAAAGGACTATTCCTGATGGCAGCAAAATCCAGAGAAGGGGCCATTGCCCTTGCCAAAAAGTCACTTTTAATGTAAATTGAGAGCCTTATGGCACTCCTCGACGAAGTACAATTGAGCTTGAAGGCCGGTCGTGGTGGCGACGGGGTTATTCGTTGGCGACAGGAAAAGGGGAAGCCGCTCTCAGGTCCCGGAGGCGGCAATGGCGGTATGGGTGGCGATGTCTATGCGCTTGCGGTACCCGACATCGGTTACCTGGACTTTTACCGTACGAAAAAAGACTTTGCGGCAGAGCCAGGATTCGCAGGACAGAACTGGGGGCGCAAAGGTGCCGACGGCGAGGCGCTTACGTTGATGTTTCCCGTTGGAACAGCTTTGAGGAACAAGGAGACCGGGGAAGTGTTCGAACTCAATCATGCGGATCAGAAAGTTTTAATATTGAAAGGCGGACGCGGCGGACTTGGAAACGAATACTTCAAGTCGTCGCGAAACACAACTCCGAAGGAGTGCACGCCGGGCAAGCCGGGAGAGTTTGCCGATTTCGACATCCAATTGCGACTGTTCGCGGACATCGGATTGGTTGGATTGCCTTCGGCAGGAAAATCGACACTCATCAACGCGCTGACGAATGCAAAATCGAAGGTTGCGGAATACCATTTCACGACGCTTGATCCTCACCTGGGTGCGTTCTACGGATTCATCATTGCTGACATTCCAGGACTGATTGAAGGCGCGTCTGAAGGAAAGGGGCTCGGGGTGAAATTCCTTAAACACATTTCAAAGACGCGAGCCTTGGCGCATGTGTTGGCACTTGATTCGGAGGACATCGTGAACGACTATACAACCATTCGCAACGAACTTGCCAAATATGACGAGGCACTTGCCAAGAAGGACGAGATCATCATCTTCACCAAATCGGACATGGTTGACGAGAAGACGCTGAAGGAAAAGATCAAGTCCATGGCCAAGCACACGAAGGGCAAGGAATCCTTCGCTGTCACGATCTATGACGATGCCAGCATCAAGGCACTGTCGGACGGGTTGGTGAAATACTTGAACAAATAAAAAAGGCCTTATGGAGGCTCTTTTTTATTGAATTGTTTTTAAGTCAAGACTTCAATGTTCTACGTCTTCTAAGGCGTCCCTTTTAAAATAAACATGGTAAAAGATTTCAAGTCTTGAAGCTGATTTGGCCCAAGCGAGATTGTTCTTTGCCATGTTGAGGCTCAACGTGTCGCATCTGTAATATAATTTTGCAGAATCGATCTCCCATTGAGTAAGATGCTTGCTCGGAGTGGAATTTGCAAATAGAGAGTCAAAGTATGCATCTCTTTGTAGGTATTCTGTGCGCTGGTCAAAACAGTGAACGACGGCTTCTTTTGACCGGTACTCTTTCTTATACCTTGGGTGAGATATAAGACTGACTAGATAGGTCGTTAGAACTGTGACTACGAGTAGTACAAAATATTTGTTTTTCATGATATTGTTTTTTGGTGAACTGAGTTTACATTATCACATATATAGATATACGTCAAGTCTCCAAAACGCCCTTAATTTGCTATGATAACCGGCATGATTGAACGAAACGGGAAAACCTATTACCCAACGATTGGACTTGAAATCCACGCCGAACTTGCGACGGAAACGAAGATGTTCTGCGCCTGCAAGAATGATGCCGACGAGACGCGACCGAACGTGAACACCTGCCCCGTATGCATGGCGCATCCGGGAACCTTGCCCGTGCCGAATAAAAAAGCCATCGAATCCGTCATCAAGGTCGGACTCGCCATCGGCGCCGACATCGCGAACTTTTCCGAATTCGACCGAAAGAACTACTTCTATCCTGATATTCCGAAGGGCTACCAGATTTCGCAGTACAAATACCCGATCGTATCGCACGGAACCCTGGGTGGCGTGGAGATCACCCGCATCCACTTGGAGGAAGACACGGCCAACAGCAAGCACCTTGACGACGCGTCGCTCGTGGACTTCAACCGTGCCGGCGTTCCGTTGATGGAACTCGTAACCGAACCCGTCATTCACGATGCGGAAACGGCGATGAAGTTCGGCAAGGAACTGCAGCTGCTGTTGCGAACGCTCGGTGTCGCGCATGCGAACATGGAAAAGGGCGAGATGCGTGTGGAAGTAAACGTGTCCGTTTCAACCGATCCCAACACGTTCGGCACCAAAGTCGAAGTGAAGAACATCAACTCATTTTCAGCTGCTGGCAAATCGATTGACTATGAGATCGACCGCATGATCAAGTTATATGAGGCCGGCAAGGAATCCGAAATCGTTCAGGAAACCCGGGGTTGGGACGACGGCAAGCAGGGAACGTATTCCCAGCGCAGCAAGGAGAACAGCAACGATTACCGCTATTTCCCTGATCCTGACATTCCGAAATATCATTTGCATGAAATGTTCGATCTTGAAGCCATCAAGAAGTCATCGCCGGAACTTCCGTGGGAAAAGCGCGAACGGTATGCGAAGGATTACGGCATCAAGGGTGAGGATATTGAAAGTTATGTTACTGACCAGAGACTCGGTGAGTTTTTTGAGGCCGTTGCCAAGAGGCTTTCCAATGACAAGGAGTCTGTTCGACTCGCGTCGAACTACACTACTTCGGATGTCATTGGGCTCCTTGCAAAGGATTCTGAAGCAAAAATTCCTTGTGCCAATTGCTTTGGTGAGCTAATCGAGTTTGCTGTACAGGGAAAGGTTTCGT
>CAIXMG010000108.1 GCA_903920485.1 uncultured bacterium | reverse complement strand
TCGTGATAAAGGACAGCATGGGTCACCTGATTCCCGCAACCAGCTGGGACGAAATCGCACTATTGGGTTCAGTAAAAGCCGGTTTTCCTTCAGCTACCGAAGAGATCTTGGAAACAACGATCAACCTCAACGATTTCCTTATTAAAAAGAAGGAGAAGACCTACCTGGTGGAAGTCGACGGCGATTCGATGATCGACGCGCACATCGCCGATGGAGACATGGTCATTGCAGAGCGAACCGACACGGCAAAAAACGGCGACATCGTGATCGCAAACGTGGACGGCGAATTCACCATGAAATATTTTCGCCAAGCCGGCAGCAAGGCATGGCTGGAACCTGCCAACAAGAACTTCAAGGCGATCTATCCGGAAAATAATATGGAGATCGTTGCCATCATCAAAGGGGTGATCAGGAAGTATTAGCTTGACCCGTTTTCATTTTCAGTCTATACTCCCGTCGTGCTTTTCGTAATTTGTAGAAGATGCCTGGGAGAGTGACTTTGACCAGTGCCTTCGTTAAATAACGGGGCAGGTACGAGCCCGTCTACGGACGAGCGAGACCTGCTTCTTTTTTTGTTCAAAAAAAAGCGGCCATTGCGACCACTTTCAAAAAATAATAAGGTTATTTCCCGAGACCGTAGAGGGTTACGATATTCGGGAGGAAGCAGATGGTGATATTCGTATGAGCTCTCCCGACTGTTTTTCCAATCAGGTACCAGGAATTGGTGAGAACGAACTTCTTCAGCTCGATAACGACCTTTGCGACAGAGGCAACATCCTCCTGTCCCAGCAACTGAGAAATTTCCCCCAGTGTCTCCAACCTTGTTTTTTTCTCGACGTCCAGATCCCTTGCGATCTTGCTGACAAACACCGTTATATAGGCACTCGTCTCGTTATCGCGAGGCACCAGAAGCTTAAGTTCGAAATCCTGTTTCCCTAACTGAAGAGCGGTAAGAAGCTCGTCGGTCGTAAAATTTTCTATGAGTGCCTTTCCTGAGATAAGGACTCTCGGCTTTTGTGCTGTTTTTTCCAATGCTATTAAATTAAAGGGTTTAAAAAAATTCTTACTATCGAAAATAATATTAACACATTTAGTTCATAAGTCAATAATACATCCTACCCAAAAACACTTTCTACCAGATCCTCAACGCCTCGGCCAGTTTCAGCAGAATACGGCACCACAACATGATCACCCACGGCCTCGCGAATGCTTTTCATCTGCTTCGAGTATTCGGAATTCTTAACCTTGTCGATTTTGTTGACGGCAATGACGATGTCTTTTTCAAGACGATCAAGTTCCGAAAGAACTTCAAGGTCACTTTTTGTAGGTCCTACTTTTGCATCGACGATCAAGACGACTTTCTTCTGGAGATATTTTGGATCGAACAAATACCCTGAAATCAGGTTCTGTAATTTATCACGTGTTTCCTGTGAAGCGGTGGCAAAACCATAGCCGGGCAAGTCCACCAAATACATCGAATCATTGATCAAAAACAAGTTAATCTCCTGGGTGCGTCCCGGGAACGAACTAGTCTTCGACAATTTCTTGCTGCCCGTGATGGCATTGATCGTACTCGACTTGCCGGCATTAGACCGTCCGATGAACGCGATCTGCGGTATTCCGTTGTGAAGCGCCTCGTCGTCGGCCACAATGCCTTTGACGAATACGGCTGATTTGATCTTCATACGGCTACCATAGCACAACTACCATCTTTTAACCAAAAAGCCCCGTAATGGGGCATTTTTTGAGGTTTGGAAGGATGTTGCTGCCTCCAAGGAATTACCGGTGCGGGTTCTTCTTGAGTCGGGCCTGCTTTGCCGCAACCTTGGTTGCCGTTCGCTTCTTGGTCTTCTTTGAATGAGACGCCTTGTTCTTGATACCTTGATTTAATCGTTTTGCCATATGCAGACATCATACACCAAAGCATTGCGAAATGCCAGTCCCTTATTCCAAATCCTTCCTCATCTTGTCGAACTCTTCTTTCGTAATTTCTCCCTTGGCGAAGCGCTCGCGCAGGATATTCATCGACTGGTCCGCATTCATCCACTGGCGTCGGCCATGGCCGTGATGGGGATGGCCGAAGATGCTTCGCACGATCCAGATGATCAGCCAGATCACGATGACCCAGCCGGCGACATGAAGGACGATCTCGAGGGGCCCGAATCCGTAATAGTTGTACATCATAATAAAATAAGTAGGGTTTAAAAGGCAAAAGACGCAGCCGGACTGGCCGCGTCTTCAGTATAGCACTTCCTTATATCTTGCCACCGGCAGCAGCCAACTCATAAGCTTCGTTAAACGGCAGAACCGGGGTCACGTTTCTACATTCCCACATGTGAAGTAATTCACCATTAGGATTCTTTGCATAGTTGAACTTACCGATCGCATAGGACAACGGCAAGTATTCGTTCATCAGCTGATTGTAAGTTTCCGGGGAAATGTTAGTCGAATCGTAAATAGGATTAAGATTCATATTAAGCATTTCTGCGATAGGAACAATTGCAAGATTCGCAGGCCCGCGCAAGGGATGCTCCAATGCGGTCGCTGGAGTAACGTGATCCATGGTAAGAGCATTTAAATCGTCCAATGAGTATTGCGACTTAAACCACTCAATCATCTCCCTAAGGAGGGCAACCTCTGGACCCGCCTCGCGCTTTTCCTTACCTTCAGCCCTAAATTTTTTTATCTGATCTTTCCAGTCTGCAAGCTGAAGCGTAATTCCTTGTTCTTTTGTAAGAATTTTGTCAGGCTTAATAGAATCTGGCGTCGGAACTATGTCTTGTTTTGGTGGTTTATCCATGTCTTCATTCTACCACAATTCCAATCAATGCCAGTTTTTCGGCCCTGCTCAGGCGTTTCAGTTCCCCTTCCCGTGCGCGAACCTCGGCATACGTAGGCAACGTTTCGGAATACTTCAAGACCACCGGCCGGCGGATCTTGGTGTAATGCGCGCCAGATTTCAGGTTGTTGTGCTGATGCAATCTCTTTTCAAGATCATTGGTGGAGCCAACATAAAACGTCCCGTCAGCGCATTCCAACAGATAGGCGTAATACATAGGATTACTTAGTCTTTCTTCGCCCGATGAAACGGCGCATGCAAGTACAGCGCGTCGACCTTCTTGCGCGCCCAGGGAGTCCTTCGCAGGAACTTCAGACTTGAAGCAATACTGGGATCGGTACCAAAGCAGTTGATCTTGATATGCGAGGCAAGTTTTTCCCAACCGTAATGGGCAACCAGTTCCTCAAGCATCATCTGGAGGGTCTTGCCTTGGAACTTGTTGTTGGGGTGTTTGGTGGAGATTTCTGGGGTCATGATTGAACTATAGCACAAGACCGTACCCCACCGCCCTACGGGCACCTCCCCTTTCAAGGGGAGGACAACGTAAGTGAGCCTACTCAGCAGCCAACTTCAGAATCTCACCAAAGTGCTTCTCGGACACAGGCTGAACGGACAACCGTGAACCGCGTTGTGCCAGCATGATACCCGACAGCTTCGGCTCAAACTTGATCTCAGAAAGTGTCACCGGATGCTTAAACTTTTTTACAAACGCAATGTCCACGCATTCCCAAATCGGCTTTTCACGAGTCGCCTTCGGATTGTAATGATCATCAGACTTCAGGAACTGGGTCTCGTCCGCATGGGCCTTCCCCACGACTTTTGCCAACCCATACACTCCCGCTGGAGCCTTCGGAGTCCCATTCGAGTGATAAATAAAAACCTGATCCCCCACCTTCATGTCACGCATAAAATTCCGCGCCTGGTAGTTGCGGATACCGGTCCAGGAGGTCTTTTTGTCTTTCTGCAGATCAGAGATCGAGTAGCAGGAGGGTTCGGTTTTGAGGAGGTAGTGAGACATGGGGTTTTTCTCTTTTTCTTAGAAAATTCATTTTTCAACCTTATCAAGACTATTTAAATATCACTACAAGAGCAATAATACTAGCCAATGCACCTATAACCACAATAACCTGTACCCACGTCTTTTCCCACCATTTGGGCAATATTTGTTTGCCTTGCGAGATCTTTCCCTTTTTACTCTTATAATTTCCAGCCACCGCTATATCAACAGTTCCATTTTCTGGCCCTTCAATAGAACCATCAAGGATCATATCCCCGCCCACCCGCAAGAAGAGCCCTTGCCTCTTTTCAGATCCTGAGATTACTTTTTGACGATCCCTAAGACCAAGTTCTTGTGCAGCACGTTGGTGAAGACTTCCTGGAATATGAGAATTCTCGTTTCTTCGAATAATAGCAAGGAGGTCTTCTTCTGACTTGTCTGTCAAATCAGCGTTATCTATAATTTTATCTTTTTCAAAATACTTATCAATTAAGTCTGGTGTTGCTGAAAACTTTTCGTTGTAGAGATCCGCACCTTCGTTCTGCACGTGAAGATATCCTGAAGCTTTTAACTGATGCAAAAACCCTCTTACATGTTGCCATTCAACATCTTGAATATTGTTGTGGTCAAAAGCAACCAAGGATTGGGCAATCGAAATAACTGAAATAAAACCATAGCGGGTTTTGAAGAAGGTCATTATTTCATCTTTTGTTGGATATATTAAGTTCATTTTAATTAACTTTTAAAACGCATCTGAAAATTCAACTTAATAAACTGCACCCCGTCTTTTTTGAAAGGATTGCCGAATCCATGCCGAGTAGTGCTTGGAGTGTCAAGCAAAACATGGTCATACAAATA
>CAIXMG010000107.1 GCA_903920485.1 uncultured bacterium | reverse complement strand
GGCATTTTCGCTAGCGGCGGCACCCTGGTCAATGTTCCCCATCGTTGAGGGGTCTGCCGCCTGCGCAGCGACGTGTCCCGCGATGCCAAAAACGGCTACCAGGATGAGGAGAATGAATACTCTGCGGGAATAAGAAGCCATGACGACAGTATACAGCTTTTCATGAAAGGAAAAAACCCTCTTTGCTGCGTGACGACTTTTTTCATTCGCAAAGCTCAGAAAAAAGTGTCACTGCGCAAGCGGGTTTTTGCTTAGTTCACGGGTTCTTGTGCCGAGTCTGCCGCCAATTCTTCTTTTGCCTTTCGAAGGGCGAGGATCTGGTGCGGGTCGGAACTGACGATCTGGTCTTCGGTATAACTGCCGATGACCTTGATGGATACATGCTGCTTTCCAGCAAAGAAGATTCCCTCGCCGACCCCAGATTCCAAGAGGGCGAACTTTTCCCCTTCCGTCAGGTTGAACACCTGCTGAAGCGTGTCGATGGCCGTCGGGGACTGGCCCAAGAGCATCTGGAGCGACGAGTTCGTGATGATCGGGATTCCATACCTCGATTTCACGAAATCCCCCACGTCCTGGGTGATCGTTGCCAGCCCCAGGAAATATTTTCGTCCCCGCTTTGCCATTCCGAACAGGAAGGCCGCGGCTTCCTCGTTCTGCATCATGACCCACGCCTCGTCCACGACCAGCAGTCTTTTCTTCAGCTCCTTTCGTACCGCGTTCCAGATGAAGTGCGTAATGATGTACATCGCTGCCGGCTTCAGCTCGTCTTCCATGTCGCGGATCGAGAACACCACCAGCTTCTGATCGATGTCCACGTTCGTCGGTTGGTTCATGAATCCTGCCCAGGTTCCCTTGGTGTATTTGCGAAGGCGTTCTACCAGTGACTCGGATCCTTCCATCGATGCCAACACCATCTCAAAGTCATTAAGGAGTGGTGGCGGAAGGTTTGCGAAATCGGAATCAGCGGTGATGTCCTTCAGTGCGTATGTTTCGGTGATGGCCTGGTCGATGATCGAGTCCTCCTCCGGCTTCAATCCGCCGAGGATGATGCGGAACAGCCCGATGAGCGACGTGATGTTGGATCGCAGCACGTCCGACGGTGACTCGTCAGGAAGCGGTTTCGGCAGGTCGAATGGATTGATGTGGTTGTTCGAGGAGAGTGACACCCTGAAGAATCGTCCTCCCACAGCTTCTGCCAGGTACTGGTATTCGTTTTCCGGGTCGATGATCATGACCGTCGTGTCGAACATCATCGTACGGATAATCTCAAGTTTCGTGGCATAGGACTTCCCTGCTCCTGACTTGGCAAAGATCACGGAATTATAGTTCGGCATGCTGAACCGATCGAAGATGACCAGTCCTGCGTTCTGGCGATTTACCCCGTAGAGAATTCCCTTGTTGTCGGTAAGTTCCGATGAGATAAACGGGAAGAACGACGACAGTGGGCCAGAATTGAGTTTCGTGGTAACGCGCAGTTCGTCGACGCCGGTCGGAATGACGGTGCGGAATCCTTGTTCCTGCTGGAACAGTGCCGGCTTCAGATAGATCTGCTTCCCTTCAAGTTCAGAACGGATTTCATTCTCAAGCTTGAACAGGTCGTTCTCGTGACTGGCATAGATGGTGATGTACAACCCCACGTCAAACATCTTTTCGGTTGCCTGCTGAAGGCTGTCGCGCAGATTCTCGATGTTCTGGTAGGCCGAGTCGAGCATCGGGTCGCGGACGATTCCCTTTGCCTGCCGGGAGAGGATTTGGGATTCGACCTCGGCAACCTTCTTTTGGAACTCCTTGAGGATGACGGCGGTGTCGATGGGGTTGATGTGGATGGCAATGTCAAAGACCTTGTCGAGGTTTACGATCGGTGCCAACCACCCTGCAGCAAGGACGCGCGGGTACGACATCGCAAAGTATGTCTTTGCGATCTTGTCGCCGAGCTTCATGGTGCTTGAATCGATCTCCACGGCTGGCGGTGCGATTACGTCTTGAAGCTGCATCGTTGCTGCGGCATAAATGTCCGCCGGCAGAACGGGAATGCTTGTCGTATTTTTCTTGGTTGAGCCGAAAAGGCTGGAGAGGATGCTCATACAGAAAGTATATCACAAACCTCTCTCACCGTACCCCCTCGTCACTCGCAGGGCCTCGTGCCACTCCCCCTTATCAGGGGGAGACAACGTAAGCGAGATCAACAGATTAAAAATAAATTCTAGAAAATGGGAAGCTCCCCTTTATAAGGGGAGCTGTCATGAGCGAAGCGATTGACTGAGGGGTGGAGAGGTCATTGTCCCATGGCACCAGCGGTGGAATGGAGTTCCCCGGGATTGAACGTCTTTTGGTAGAGTTCCACGAGTGCGGGCGTATC
>CAIXMG010000106.1 GCA_903920485.1 uncultured bacterium | reverse complement strand
TGGTGCATCGCACTGATGTACGTCACGCTCTCGTTCTTCATCGGACTCGCCATCTTCAAGAAGCACGACCTGAAGCCGATTCCTGCGACGATCCTTTCGCTGGTCATCATTGTCATTCCGATGGGTATCATTACAGAGCTGCTCAATCATCTTGCGAACTCATGGGTTGTTACAGGAATGCCATTTACTAACGCTTCGTATGACGGATACTTCCTGGTATTCCAAACGATCGGATACTGGATCATGGCTCTCATTCCTTGGCTCATCTACGATGCGGTGGATGCCATTCGGGCGCATAGGATCTCATCCCGCTCCTGACGGCGCCGGGGTGAGGTTTTGTGTTATAATCATCTCATGAACCTTACCAAGAAAAAGTGCATTCCCTGCGAGGACAAAAGCCTCAAACCTTTTACCAAGGTTCAGGCTGACGAGTACATGAGTTTTTTGAGTGACTGGATCCTTGCCAAAAATAGCAAAAAGATCACGCGGGTGTTGATGTTCAAGGATTTCGTAAAAGCCATAGCGTTCGTCAATAAAGTTGCTATCGTCGCCGAGAAGGAGGGCCATCACCCCGACATCCTCGTCTCGTACAACAAGGTAGTCCTCGACCTGTGGACGCACTCGATCGGCGGGCTTTCGGAAAACGACTTCATCGTCGCCGCGAAGATCAACCGATTGATCAAGAAATAACGAAAACGACGGCAGGACTGGATTTCCTGCCCTTTTTCTGTTATAACAATGGTTCCTCTACCCTGGTTCAGAACGCGTGTTCGCTCCAGGATGAGGCTTTATGGTGGCTATGGTGTAACGGTTAACACTCAGGTTTGTGGTACCTGCAATCTGGGTTCGATTCCCAGTAGCCACCCCAAGTGAGAATTCTACCAAAGCATCCTTCGTCTGGGGGATGTTTTGGTTCTAAGAAAATCCTGTTAAATGCGAATCCGTCATGTTACGATAAGGGAATGAAAACCTTCTCACTTTTTAAAAGAGCCACGTTGTTTGTGTTTCTTTTGGTTGCAGCGATTGTCCTTCTTCCGAAGGCGACCCTTGCTTATACGGCAGGGGCTTTCGTCACCCAATGGACGGTTCCATCAAACAACTTAACCATTACCATCCCCATCAATTCAGGCTACGCCTACAACTACAACGTTGATTGGGGAGACTCAACAACGCCTGATGCTGGCGACACGGGAAACGCTTCCCACACTTATGCAGCAGCTGGCGTCTATGACGTGACGATCACGGGAACCTTCCCGGCGATCTATTTCGGCGGCGCATCGGACGCTTCCGACCTTACTGACATCCTGCAGTGGGGGACGAACCCCTGGCAGACGATGGACAGGGCCTTTGACGGATGTGGTGCGCTCACAACGCTCTCGGCGACGGACGTGCCCGATCTTTCTGGGGTGACGGACATGAGCTACATGTTCTCCGGTGCGACCAGTTTCGATTCGCCTATCGGAAATTGGGACGTATCGAATATCGCGACGATGTCCAACGTGTTCTCCGGTGCGACCTCGTTTGACCAGCCGCTCAACTCCTGGAACGTTTCAAGTGTCACTGACATGGCCGGGATGTTTTTGGGCGATACGGATTTCAATCAACCGCTCAACTCCTGGAACGTGGGAAGCGTGACGGACATGACGGACATGTTTACCGATGCGGGCTCCTTCAATCAGGACATCTCCTCCTGGAACGTCTCGAGTGTGCTTAACATGAACGGAATGTTTGCGAACGCCACTTCTTTTGGCCAAAACATCAGTTCCTGGAATGTCTCGAGCGTTGTTGACATGAGCAGCATGTTCTCCGGCGCATCATCATTCAACCAGCCAATCGGCTCGTGGAACGTGGGAAGCGTGACGGACATGGCAGACATGTTTCTGTCTGACACTTCCTTCAATCAACCCCTTAACAGCTGGAACGTGGGAAGCGTGACGGATATGCAGCTCATGTTCTATGACGATGCATCATTCAACCAGCCGCTCGATAGCTGGAATGTCTCGAGCGTCACCAACATGGAAGGAGTGTTTGACCAAGCGTCTTCCTTCAATCAACCCCTTAACAGCTGGAACGTGGGAAGCGTGACGGACATGGCTGTCATGTTCTTCGGCGCATCATCATTCAACCAGCCCCTCAACTCCTGGAACGTTTCGAATGTGACGGATATGGGTAACATGTTTGGTGCCACCTCATTCGATCAGGACATCAGTTCCTGGAACGTCTCGAATGTGGCAAGCATGGACGGGATGTTCTACGGCGATACCCTTTCGACGGTCAACTACGACAGCCTCCTCACTGCCTGGTCTCACGAAAGCGTCCAGCAGAATGTCGCTTTTGATGCCGGGGGAAGCCACTACTGCTCGGCTTCCGCGAAATTGGGAAGGAATACACTTACGGGAACCGACATCTGGACGATTACCGACGGGGGAGGGTGTCCCTATCTTTCGACGGCGGTCGTAAACGGGCCATCGCTTGTTCTTACCTATAACGAAACCCTTGAAGGCACTTCAATTCCGGACCCGACCGATTTTGTGGTGGATGACAACGGAACGCCCTATACAATATCAAACGTATCAATCAGCGGTTCGTCGGTGATCCTCACCCTCGCGACACCTGTCCTGATAGGAGAGAACGTAACCATTAGCTACATCCCGGGAGGTAATCCCGTTGAGGATTCGGACGGCAACCTCGCAATATCCTTGTCGGATTATAACGTTACGAACGAGACGGGGACGACTCTTGCCTATGCTGCTGGACCAGGCGGAACTCTTTCCGGTGTCGCCTCGCAAACCGTCGCCCCCGGGGGCAGTGGGACGCCCGTGACGGCGGTTCCCAACGCAGGGTACGTCTTTCTCGATTGGTCCGACGGATCAAGCAATAACCCGAGAACGGATTTCGCCAATGACGGCAATATTTCCGTAACGGCAAATTTTGTATCTGACTGTGGTCTTATTACAACCGGAAATGGTCCAAGTTCCCCAGTTCTTGTCGGAACCAACCTCTATATTCTCAATTCGCAAGACGGCACCATCTCGGTCGTCGACACAACGACCAGTGCGGTCAAAAGCACCATTACGGTTGGAAACACCCCGATCCTTGCAGTTCTTGCCGGAACCAATTTGTATGTTCTGAATCAGGGAGACAGCACCGTTTCCGTCGTTGATACCTCAACAAACACCGTCACGGACACCGTCACGGTCGGGAGGCGGCCGGTCTCTATGGTTCTCGTCGGAACGAATTTATATGTGGTAAACACACTAGGTAATTCCGTTTCGGTCATCGACACCTTGACGAATACGGCCATACGCACCATCTCCGTCGGTCACAATCCGTTGTTTGCAGCCTCGGTCGGGACCAAGTTGTATGTCCTCAACTCTGGGAATAACACCATCTCCGTCGTCGATACCTCAACAAACACAGTGATCAGTACGATTTCCGCCGTGAATCATCCGTACTTTGCAATCCCCGTCGGAACATCCTTGTACGTGCTCAATCGGTCAGGAAGCTCCGTCTCCGAAATTGATACTGCGACGAACGCGATCATAGGCGTTGTTCCTGTGGGGAGTAATCCGACCTTCGCAACCCTTGTGGGGACAGATCTCTATGTGTTCAACGATTCATTTGGCAATACGGTTTCGGTCGTCGACACGGTTTCGGTCGTCGACACAACGACGAATACTGTAACCGCTACCATTTCGGTCGGACGGCACCTAGCATTTGCGGCGCTTGCGGGCACCAGTCTGTACGTGCTCAATGCGCAAGACAATACCGTTTCGGTCATTGATACTTTAACGAACACGGTCGCTGGTACCATCGCGGTAGGGTCAAGTCCTACTTCTGCGGTTCTCGCGGGCACCAACCTGTATGTGCTCAACAACGGGGCAAACAATATTTCGATCGTTAGCACTCTTACTAACAACACCATGATCTGCCCAACGCCTGTGGTACCGGCGGCATCTACCTTCCAGTCCGGTGCCATGTCAGGCGGCAGAGCCTACGTCTGCATGGACCCGAAGGCTACGAATTATGACACGTACCCTTCAGCGGGAAATACGTCCTGTGTCTATCCGACGGCAACGCCGGCTATTTCACAGCTTCTCGGGTCGGGAACCTGTCCCGCATCTCTTATCATCACGGAAAACCTTAAAAAGGGGGCGCGTGATGGACGGTACGATGCATATACCAAGGTAACCGTCATCCAGGTAGCAATTCTCCAGAAACAAATAAATAGGATTCTTGCTGCTTCCTACAATCAGGCAGCAGGGCCGATAGACGGAATCTTCGGGTCGTTGACAAAGCAGGGGGTAGAACGGCTGCAAACGGCACTGAACTCGATTCTCAAGCTGAACCCTCCGCTGGTCATCGACGGCATCGTCGGACCGTTCACAAGGAAGGCGATGAATGACAGTTGCGGAATGTAATGCTCTTTCGCTCGGAAACGCTTTCCACGAGGACCTGTCATTATCCTCACGGAAATAATTGGCTTTTCCAAAGACAACCTAATACAATGGATGGATACTATGAAACATCATCCGATAAACCGAACTCTGGTCAAGATTATTGTTCTTATTGCCATTCCACTCGGCGCATTGATGATGCACGTGCAGCGGGCTCAAGCTGATTCATTTACATGGTCTCCATTTCTGAATTCAGGAACCGATGTATGGATATCACTCGCGGTTTCCCCGGGTGGCACCTATATTGCCGGTGTTACGCATGACGAGCCCGGTGAAATTTTTCTCTCGACGGATGGTGGTGCTGATTGGACGCAGACTACGGGTCCGGCAGGATCACATGCATGGACATCGATCGCAGAATCATCGAACGGTCGGGATCTGACCGTAACCGAAATGAGCGGATATGTCTGGAGTTCGATTGACGGTGGAACCAACTGGACACAAGGTACCGGTTTGCCTTCCGCAAATTGGGAAAGTGCCACGATGAGTGCGAACGGCGGATATGCTGCCGCAATCGATGCAGATAATAATACGATGTGGACCGAACAGGGAAACACAAGTGTTTGGACCGAAGCCCATCCGAATTTCGCGCCTTATTACTCGATTGCGTATTCTCCGGACGGCGAAGCGTTGATTGCGGGAAGTGCAGGCGGTTATGTTGCCGTTTCGACGAACCAGGGAACTTCATGGTCATTTGAGAATACCGGATTTGAAGGCACGAGCTTCACAACCGTTACCGCAGGAGATGGCGGCTTTCTTGCCGCAGCTGGATCATCCGCGAGCGACATCATCACCTCGGCCAACAATGGGTCAACATGGACTGATACGGGATACGGATCAGGAACAACCTGGGGGCATATTTCAGAGTCTTCAAGTGGACAAGTCATCGCTGCGATCCCTACCGGGGCTGGATACATCAGTCTTTCTACAGATGGAGGTTCTACTTGGGAAACTGAGACAACTCCCGGTCAGGATGGATGGGGCGGTCTTGACGTTGCGAGCGATGCATCGGAGATCCTCGCAGGAGGGACGGGCCTCCTGGAGAAAGGAATTCCCCCGGCTCTTGTGATTCCTAACGTTCCGACAAACGCGGCAGCAGCGACCGCATCCGGATATTTGAATACGACAATCACCTGGGACGCGCCGAGCGGCGGAGGCGCTCCCGCAAATTATTTTGTCGAGGTCATCAAACACGGCGACACCGACTGGACTGATGATGAAATTGTCAAAAATGAAATTTCTGCAAACGATCCTCTGACCGACACAATTCAACTTCCTGCATACGGACAATACGACATTCGCGTGAGCGCCGCGAACGTTACGGGAACGGTTGGATACGCAACGACAACCTATTCAACCTCAGCTCCGGTCGTGCAGGATATTTCGTCGTGCGCAGAACTCCAAGCCATTGATGCAGATCCGACTTCAGGCTATGCGGACACGTATGATGTAACACAAGATTTCAGTTGCAGCGACATTCCAAATTTTGAATCGCTGGGATGGACCCAATCGGGTCTGGGACTTCCTTCGACGGGAGCTTTCTCGGGAATTTTCAACGGACAAGGCCATACCATCAGCGACATCTCGATCGTCGATAGCGGACTTCCTGACTTCGGAGTCGGTTTGTTCGACGACGCAAGCGGAGCAACGATCGAGAATCTTACTATTTCGGGTTCAGTTACGGGGGGCGTACGGCTTGGAGGACTCGTAGGGCTTGGAAGCAATCTTGATATTGAGAACATTACAAGCAGCATGGTCGTCAACGATTCGACTGCGACCGGCGTCGGCGGACTTGTCGGCGGACTTTTGGCTGATAATGGAACATCTACTATTTCAAACAATACCGTTTCGGGAGACGTGAACGGAACGTCGAGCGGAAACGTCGGCGGACTCGTCGGAAGCATGGAGGTCTCTGACATATCAGGAGCATTTACGTTGGGCAATAACACGGTTTCTGGAAACGTTATCGGTGAAGACAATGACGTCGGCGGCCTTGTCGGCGAAGCGAATCTTGATACGGAAATAGACGGCGAGAATGTCTCCCTTGTTGCGGATCACGACACAACAACCGGAACAGTAAGCGACACGGCTGGCGATCAAACCGGCGGACTCTTCGGCGATATCGAGGGCTACACGGATTCAGCTTCATCGGCTTCCGTTTCGATCACGAATAGCTCCGCATCGGGAGATGTTTCAAGTGCTGGAGGCAGTTTTGACGGCACCGGCGGGCTTGTCGGTTTGGCAAGCATTGAAACGGACGGATCGGGGCCTGCAACGCTTACAATGAGCGGAGATTCGTACACGACGGGAACTGTTACGGGAGTCGGCGAAGGCGTGATCGGCGGACTGGTCGGATGGCTGCAGGCAATCGAAAATGGCGGTACGGGACTTACTTCATACACACTCAATCAAGATTACTCGACGGGAAATGTGGAAGGCGAGGTGGCGCTCGGCGACCTGATCGGATTTATTTCAGACAAGGATACAAGTGCCGCACAGCCTTTGGTTTCGGGTACCATTTCGCAAAGTTACACGACTGGAAGCATTACCGAGGAAAACGGCGGCGAGGGCGGCGGATACGAAGGAGGATTGCTTGGATTTTATGCCAACTTCATGGATGACGGCGACACATCCGACAGCGAACTTTCGGTTGACGATACCTACGCGACCGGCAGCGTCGAGGGTTCCGGAGAAGACGGAGGGCTTCTTGGTCTGATGACCATGCCGATTACCGTCGATCGCAGTTATGCTACAGGATCCGTCACCGGGCTCAATACTCCAAACAACGGAGGCGGATTGATCGGCGTTGTCGAGGGCGATTCCGTTCTGGATTCGTTCAGTACCGGCGCCGTATCGGGATTTGCTTTGAACAACGGCGGACTGATCGGTTCTGCCGGAGAACTGAATCTTGCCAATCTTTGGTATGACCAAGTTGCAAGTACGCAATCGAGCTGTATTTCCGGAGGAACTGACGGAGAAGACGGCTGCAGTGCCGTAAACACGACAGATGTTCCCGATGCGAATTACTTTTTCAATTCGACAACGAATCCGCCGTTTTCAGGTGGCACAACCAATTGGGATTTCAATTCCGTTTGGAACGAGCATACCGACACATATCCGACACTTAGGGCGTTCGTCTCGGAACCCGTGATTTCTTCGGTATCCGCATCCCCAAGCCAAACTTCCGCACAGATTACTTGGACGACGGACGAGACTGCAAGTTCATCGGTCGAGTACGGAACAACAAACAATTTTGGATCAAACGCAACGGGAACGAGCGGATCAACTGCGCATTCGGTTTCGCTTTCGAATTTGGTATGCGATACCGTCTACGATTACCAAGTCACATCCGTCGATGTCGATTCGAATTCAAACTCAAGTTCGCATGGAACCCTTACGACGCTTCCGTGTGCTGTCGCGCAGCCGTCGGTTGTCACCAGTGCCTCGATCTCCTCGGGGCAAGCCTACGCTTGCATGGACCCGAAGGCTACGAATTATGACACGTACCCGTCGCCGGACAACACGGCGTGCGAGTATGCTGCAACATCCTCGACGCTTTCGGTCGCAACGACGCCAGAGCCCTCGTCGGTTCCTGTAGCAGCGTCCTTCATCAAAAATCTGAAGAAAGGGTCGGTTGGCCTCGACGTTCAGAGGCTTCAGGAATATCTTGGGTCACACGGGTTCGTCGTGATGCCGAAAGGGAAGGAGACGACAACCTTCGGACCCAAAACAAAGGCAGAATTGGCACTGTTCCAAAAGAGCGCCGGCCTTGCCCCGGACGGGTCCTTTGGGCCGAAGACGCGGGCGTACGTGAACCGGCACCTGCAGTAGGAAGAAAAACGGGGTAATAAAAAAAGTCAAAATCCCCGTAAGGGGTTTTTGGTTACGGTAGTTCTGGTTTAGGGGTATTTTCGCAATGTTGGAATATTTTTAATGTGGTATTATATTCGGTATACATCTATGAAACATTCATCCATCCTCAAAAAGATCGCGCTTTTCGCGTTTGCCCTATTTGCTGCAGTCCTTTTTATCCCAAAAACGTCCTTCGCTTATACCGCAGGTGCCTTCGTCACGCAGTGGACGGTTCCCTCGAACAATTTGACGATCACAATCCCCACCAATCCGAGTTACAATACCTACAACTACAACGTTGATTGGGGAGACTCAACAACGCCTGATGCTGGCGACACGGGAAACGCTTCCCACACTTATGCAGCAGCTGGCGTCTATGACGTGACGATCACGGGAACCTTTCCTGCGATCTATTTTGTCGGTGCTTCCGATGCACCGGATCTTACCGATATCCTGCAGTGGGGGTCTAATGTGTGGCAGTCGATGGGTGCTGCGTTTTATGGGTGCACCGGGCTTACGACGTTCTCGGCAACGGACACGCCCGACCTTTCGGACGTGACCAATATGGGCAGCATGTTCGCCGATGCAAGTAACTTCAATTCAAACATCAACAATTGGAACGTGTCGAATGTCACAAGTATGTATGCCATGTTCATACAGGATTCTTCTTTCAACCAGCCCCTTAACGATTGGGACGTCTCGAACGTGACGGACACGGACAACATGTTTGCCCGGGATTATGCCTTTGACCAGAACATCGATTCTTGGGACGTCTCGAACGTAACTGACATGGGTGGCATGTTTGCTTTCAGCTCATCCTTCAATCAACCGCTTGGTTCATGGAATACCGCGAATGTTACTTTCATGACCGGTATGTTTTACAACGACTCTTCTTTTGATCAAGACATCTCTTCCTGGAACGTATCAAACGTTACTAACATGGGAGGCATGTTTTTGGATGCATCATCATTTAACCAGGACATCGGCTCCTGGAGCGTCGCAAACGTAACCGACATGTCGGGCATGTTCTCCGACGCCGGCCTCTCTACCTCGAATTACGACGCCCTTCTTGCTGGCTGGTCGGGAGAGACCCTCCAGTCGAGCGTGACATTTGATGCGGGGAACAGCCAGTACTGCAGTTCGGCAACCCAGCGGGCGAGCATCATCAGCACCTACGGATGGACTATCACTGACGGTGGGGAATGCCCTCATGTTTCGACGGCAGTAGTAAACGGTGTTACCCTTGTTCTCACTTATAACGGATCTCTTAACAGCTCGTCAACCCCCGCGCCGTCTGATTTCACGGTAGATGACAATGGAAATCCCGTTGCGGTTTCGAGTGTGCACGTTGTAGGATCTGCGGTTACTCTGACACTTGCGAGTCCAGTTTCTTTGGGAGACACCGTCATATTGAGTTATACGCAAGGAACAAGTCCATTGGAAAACGCTGGGGGTGGTTTAGTTCAGAATTTGAGCAACTACGGGATCACCAATGACACATTTGCTGAGTCTTCGGCTTTCATCGCTACATGGAATACGTCGAACCCCGGACCCGATAACGACACGACCATTACCATCCCGACGTATCCAGGCGATACTTACGATTACAACGTGGATTGGGGAGACGGCAATACGGATACTGGCGATACCGGAAACGCAACCCATACCTATGCGACGGCGGGAACCTACGCGGTTTCCATCACGGGCACCTTCCCGAGGATTTATTTTGACAATGGAGGTGATGATCAGAAAATCGTCGATGTTAACCAATGGGGGACTATCGCTTGGGATTCGATGAACGCAGCTTTTGAAGGATGTACGAACCTTGCTACGTTCTCGGCAACGGACATGCCGGATCTTTCGGGGGTCACGGACATGAGCAATATGTTCTACAACGACTCGAGCTTTGACTCGGACATTGGCGGTTGGAATGTCTCAAATGTAACAAACATGAGTGATATGTTTGTCGGGGCTTCTTCCTTTAATCAACCGCTCGATTCGTGGAACGTGTCGAATGTTACCGACATGGCTGCCATGTTCTTCGGCGCATCATCATTCAACCAGCCCCTCGATGATTGGAACGTTTCCAATGTCACGAACACGCGTTACATGTTCTATGATGGCGATTTCAACCAAAACATCGACAATTGGGATGTTTCGAACATAACCGACATGAGCTACATGTTCGGCGTCGATGTGGATTTTGACCAACCGCTCGATTTGTGGAATGTTTCGCAGGTGACCAGTATGGACAATATGTTCTCAGGTGCATCTTCTTTTGACAGTGATATTTCTTTATGGAACGTCGCAAACGTAACCGACATGTCGGGCATGTTCTTCGGCGCATCATCTTTTAACCAGCCGCTTGAGTCGTGGAATACGGGAAGTGCCGTTCACACAAACGATATGTTCTATAATGCCACTTCATTCAACCAGCCGCTCGACGATTGGAAAGTATCAAGTGTGACGGACATGAGCTACATGTTTGCCGGTGCCTCATCATTCGACCAGAATATCAGCTCGTGGAATGTTGCCGCCGTTACCGATATGAGCACCATGTTCGAGGGCGATGACGCGTTCGACCAGCCGCTCGACAGTTGGAATGTTGGGAACGTAACGGCTATGGACAGCATGTTCGTAGCTTCCTCGTTCGACCAGCCGCTCAATGGCTGGAACGTCGGAAGCGTTACCGACATGGGGTACATGTTTTACAATGACCGCGCATTCGACCAGGACATCAGTTCCTGGAACGTATCAAGTGTGACGGACATGGGTCTCATGTTCGACCGTGACACCCTGTCTACCCCACATTACAGCAGTCTTCTTGCAGGCTGGTCCCAAGAAGAAGTCCAGCCAAGCGTTACTTTTGATGCCGGAGGAAGCCACTACTGCTCGGCTCCGGCGAAAGCGGGATGGAACACCCTTACCAACACCGACGGATGGAGCATCACCGACGGGGGAGGTTGCCCTTACATCTCAACCGCAACCGTAAACAGTGCGGCACTCATCATCACCTATAATGAAGACCTCACCAGTTCAACCCCCGCGCCGTCTGATTTCACGGTAGATGACAATGGAAATCCCGTTGCGATATCGAATGTCAGCGTTGCAGGAGGTGCGGTCACGCTTACTCTTGCGAGTCCGGTAAGTGCGGGGGATGCGGTGACCGTTGATTATACTCCGGGGAGCAATCCTCTTGAGGATTCTGATGGAAACCTTGCAACAAGCTTGAGTGACTATTCAATTATGAACACGATGCCCCCTGTGATTGCTTCCGGTTCGGTATACGGTGCGGTGATTACCCTTAACTACAACGAGTTTCTCGATGGCCATTCAGCCCCCGACCCGACCGACTTTGTGGTTGATGTTAATGGGACCCCCGTGGATCTGATTTCAGGCGGCGGAGGCATCATCGGCAGGGACGGTGGTCCGGTAAGTGTGAAAGGACCAAACGTCGTCCTTACCCTTGCAGACCCTATTCCGTTCGGTGAAACCGTTACCGTAACTTATGTTCCTGGCACTAACCCGCTTGAAGATCGGAACAGAAATCTTGCCGCAGGACTGAACGATTATCCTATTACGGACACGGATCCACTTCTTCTTTCGTCAGCAACGGTCGAGAACGCGACGCTTACGCTTACGTATCCGGAGACTCTCGACAACGTGTCGATCCCTGATCCTACTAACTTTACTGTGACGGACAGCCGAAGCGCGGTTGAACCGGTAAGCGTGAACGTCACCGGATCAACGGTTGTTCTCACACTCGATTATCCGACAGCGTACGGCGACACCGTTACGGTAAGCTATGCCCTCAGTACCGAAAATAATATCCAGGATTTGAATGACGACTATTCCGCAGTTGCGCTTTCCGACCAGCCGGTTACGAACGACAACAGCAATTCGGGACCTGGTGGCGGAGGCGGTCCTGCTGGCTATCAGCTCAATTATATCTTCGGCTCAGGAGGAACCCTTGAGGGAGGGTCTCCCTCGCTGGCCTTGGACACAAGGGTTGAGTTTGTCGGACCAAATGGTAATGGTACGCCGATCACGGCCGTTCCTAACGCCGGTTACCGCTTCGTGAACTGGTCCGACGGGTCTACCCAGAACCCGAGGACCGACCTGAACGTTACGAACAACCTAACGGTCACGGCGAACTTTGCATTGACGGTCACGGCACCTCAATCGTCGGGCGTCGTCAGTGCTCCGATCTCTTCGGGTCAGGCCTACGCCTGCATGGATCCGAAGGCTACGAATTATGACACGTACCCGTCGGCAGGGAATACCGGATGCCAGTATGCAAATGCCCCCGTATCGACATTGACGACAGGCAGTGGCATTGCTGCCCCTTCCCAGTCCGAAGGCTTCACCAAAACCCTAAGAAAGGGAATGACGGACCCTCAGGTAAAACTTTTGCAGCAGTACCTGAATGGCCACGGTTTCGTCATTGCTAAGAACGGTCCTGGATCCCTTGGACATGAGACGCCATCGTTCGGTCTGCTTACCCAAAAGGCCGTTGTCAAATTCCAAAAGGCGCACGGGCTGAGTTCTGACGGAGTCGTCGGGTCCAAAACAAGAAAGCTTCTGATATAAGGCATAAGAAAAACCACCATTCGGTGGCTTTTCTTATGGATGCAGCCTTCTCTTCAGTCGCTCCTTGTATTTCTTGAGGATGAACCCAAGAAGCTGCCGCTTCTTGGCAAGTCCCCAGCTGGCGCAGAGATAATCGAGGAACCGGTAATAGTCGCCAGGGGAACGGCCACGTGATTCGTAATTCCAGTAGCTGTACCAGAGGACAGGGAAGTTTCCGAAGGTCGGATAAGCCGGCCCATTTGCTTTTCGGTAATATGCAGCAAGTTTTTTCCCTGAAAGAGGAAGTTGGGAAAGCTCTTCCAAAAACGATGGGGGGATCGGCAGGGAAAGGTTCTGCATGAGGTAGGAAAAGGCGAGGCGGACTTCGGCCTCGAACCCGAATTCCTTGGTGAGGCTGATGACTCGGGTCCAGTCGATCGGCGAGGTCCTGATGAGCCACGCGACGTCCGCGATCCAGCGGATCGGCCGATGGTCGTTGAAGGCTGCCCCGTGCACGATGACATGGATGAGCGTGTCCTCGTCCGACGGAGCGGTGCAGGACACGTCACCGACCCGCAGGGGTTTTGAGCGCGGCAGGAGTCCTTCGTAGGACATGGGGTGCTTTTTGCGCCTGCCCGGCCATCCCTTGTCGGAAAAGAGCTTCCAATGAATGTCGAGTTCGTTTTCCTTCTCGTCGGAGAAGGTGATTTCTCGGGTCACCGAGTTGAGTTTTGCCGACGTGAACTTCTCTGGCGAGGAGAAGGCAAGCCTGACGTGGTTCCAACCGTTTTCAAGCATCAGGACGACGGCCTGATGAGCGTGGTCGGGATGGATGAGAATGTCGGTATCGCCGAGGAACCGTGCCCCAAGGTCGTGGTACGTATTGATCAGGAGGGGTACTCCCTTCAAGACCATGACGGGGATGCCGTTCTTCTGAAGCAGGTCGATCGCTCGCGCTGTCGCGTCCAGAAGAAGGTGGTTCCTGAACCATGCCAGCTTGTAGATGCCTTTGATCCTTCCGGTCGTTTCGTCGCTGATGTCGAACGCGCGCACGCGCAGGTACAGCAGGGGCATCAGTCGAAGCATGGCGTAGTTGATGTCCTCGTCAAAGGCGATGCTTTTTCTCCACTGCTCCCACAGGGATGGGAAATCCTTGTCGTCGCTCAACACGAGCCTCAGGAAAAGCCCCTCATGGCCGTCGGGAAAACTTTTTGGAAAGGGAAGATGGTTCGTCATATTATTTCAATTTTCTGCGTTCAAGGGCTTCTCTGATGACCTTCACGTAGTCGATTCGCGAAGGGCGCTCCGTGACCCCGGTGTTCGTCTCGTGGATTCGTCGCAGCAGGAACACGTCGGGAAGCATGTCGGAGGCAAGTCCCAAGTCCTTTGCCCTTGCGAGCCAGTCGATGAACTCGCCGAGGCGCCATTTCGGGTTGAAGTACCCGACTTGCTTGAATGCCTCGGTTCGGACCAGTGCCGTCCCGGGGATGCATCCGGGCATCGGATTAGGAGGACAGTAGCGTATCTGCTTCAGTTCGTCGCTGAGTTCCGGGCTGATGAAGCAGCTCATCCAGGAAAAGGAAATCGCAAGTTCGGGGTGTTCCTGCAGGTGTCGAACCTGTACCTCGATCCGTTCTGGTTCGGAGAGGTCGTCAGCATCCAGGAATGCGAGAAATTCCCCCTGCGCGATTTCGATACCCTTGTTTCGGCCCCCAGAAATACCGAGGTTTTCCTTGCTGTCGATGAGGACAATCCTATCGCCGAAGGACTTCAGGATCTCGAGCGATCCGTCGGTTGATCCGTTGTTGATGCATACGATCTCGATTGGTTCGTAGGTCTGCCGAAGGATGCTCTCAATTGCCTCTGCCACGTACTTTTCGGTGTTGAAGACGGGGATGATTACGCTGACCAACGGGTTCGTGTTCATAGGGTGGTTTCATTATAGACGGTCCCATCCCGGATCACCAAGGCCTTGTCGAGATGCGGTATCAGGCGTCGATTGTGGCTGATGACGATCATCGTGGTCCCCAGGCGCTTGATGTTCTCGATGATGTCGAGGGTAAGGGCCTCGTCCAGGTTGTTGTCCGGTTCGTCGAGGATGATCAGGTCCGGTTTTCGCAGCAGGGCGCGCGCGATCGCGATGCGCTGCTTCTGGCCGCCGGATATCTTCACGCCGCGGTTTCCGATGTCGGAATCGTATCCGTGCGGAAGGTGCTCGATGAAGTCGTGGATGTTGCACTGCCTGCACATGTCCTTGATCTCCTGGTCGCTTGCATTGGCCAGTCCGTAGGCGAGGTTCTCCCGGATCGTTCCCGGAAAGATGAGCGGTTCCTGCGGAAGCACCCCGATGCGCCGGCGGTATTCCGTGAGGTCGAAATCGCGAAGGGGTTCGCGGTCTATGGCGATGGTTCCGTGTGTGGGCTGGTAGAAGCCGAGGAGCAGGTTGATGAGGGTCGACTTTCCCGAACCCGAGGCCCCGAACAGTCCCACGATCTCGTGCTTGTCGATTGCAAGCGTCACGTCACGGAGTGAGAACGAGGTTCCATAGTCAAAGGAAACCCCCTTGAAGGAAATGCCTTCGTGAAGGCCAGCAAAGGGCTTCTTTTCGCCTTTCCGGGACGACGCGTCGTTGAAAAGGGGAGTTAGGATCGCAAGGGATTCCCGTCCCTCGATGATGACCGGGATGGAACAGATGACCATCTGCACGCTCGAGCTCAGAAGGTTGAGTGCGATGTAGAACGATATGAGCGATCCGACGCTGGACACGTGATGGATGACCTGGAGCCCTCCCACCAGAAGGACGATGACCCCGCCGACGGTCAGGATGTTTCCCTGGATGGTGCTGTACGCGGTCGAAAGCCACGCGGTGGCTTGGCTTGATGATCGGAGGTTTCCTATCAGCAGGTTCTGCTTTGCAAGTTCGGCTTCCTCCGCGGTCGAAAGAGTAATCAGCTCGTTGAACTTGAGGACGAACAGGACGCCCTTGCTGAACTTTGAAAAGTCGTCATGGAACACCTTGATGCGCCTCTTCACCCGAACCCCGAGAAGCTTCCCCATCCCATACAAGAGCGGGAGGGTCAGGGCAAGGATCAGGAACAGGATCGGGTTGAGGTAGATCAGGATGCACGCCAGGCCTAAGCCGACGAGCGTACCCGGGATAAGCTGGGTCAGGAGCGAGCTTGCCATGTTGTCGAGCCGTTCGGTGTCCTGGACGATGCGCGAATGGATCGTATCAAGATCCTCGCTGGCATAGAAGGCGCGGCTTGAGAACATCGAATGACTCACGAGTTCCTCGCGGATTCGGGCGATGGTCGACTTGATCGCGCTCAGCGTAACGTGCCGGTTCGCCAGGGACGCGAGGGAATTCGCGATGAACAGTACCAGTACGGTACACAGTCCAAGTGCCAAGGCCCTGCTGTCGCCATGGGGAAGTGCATAATTGAACACATGTTGGATGATCAGCGCTATCGGAAGGAGCGCGAAGGTCTGGACCAATGTCAACAGCAGGCTCAGTCCGACGTTCTTCTTCTCGTTCTTGTAATAGCTGAGGTAGGTGGAAAGGCTATTTTTCATAGTATGGTATGTGAGCAGTTTACCGCAGATCGGCAAAAAAAGCCTCAAGCGCCCCGGGCACTTCGCGGATGGTTGAACCCAGTTCCAGGAAGTAGCAGGGGGTTTCCGAGATGATCTCCTTGAGTTCCCCAAGCTTGGTCGATCGTGCCAACGGCAGTTGGAACAGGGTCGTCGGCGTAAGCGCGAGCATCGCCTGAAGCTTGGTTGCGGGAACGATGCGGGTCTCGGCGCGGTTCTTGATGGTTGGGATCATGATTGCCGCAAGATGCGCCTGTCGCACGATCTGCTGCGGAAAGAATTCAGACAGGAAGACGATGCCCTTTCCGTTGTCGACATCGGTCCCCATCGATTTGGTGTTCCAGATCTTGTCATGCATTTCAGGAAACGACCTCAGCGAGTTTGGCGTTATCTTTACCGAGCTGTAGAGGCTGTGGGCAAGCATCGTGTCCCCGGTCTCGATGCCGACGTAGTCGTCGGCCAGATAGTCCATGCCTGCCATCAGGCACGAAAGCGCGGTGGTCGACTTTCCCGATCCTCCCTTTGCCGTAAGAAGGACCGACTGGCCGTTCATGCCGATCGATGCCCCGTGGATCAGGTGGACATGGTTCTTCGAAAGGAACCAGTGGAGGATGGTCCGTACCGGTGCTGCGCTGATCCAATCGGGAAGGTCTCGTGCATCGTCCGTCCAGAAGTAGGCCGTGTTGTTCTTCTCGTCATACAGGTTGAGTGTTTCTTCGCCGTTCAGGTAGACCCCCATGAAAGAATCGGCCTGTCGTTCGCCGGTCTCGGTCTTCTGTTCGAAGACATAATCCGGGTTGCTCCAAGGACCGGGAAAGGAGAGTCCGGTCGATACCGAATCCCACAGGTTGATGGTAAGGTCTGCCGTTTTTTCGGCAGCTGTCTCGTTGTGGGATATCGCGCGGGTCATGGTTTCGGCAAGGGCTTTGCTGTAAAAATGCATCACTATGATTTTTCCGGCGAACACGTAGGTTTTGGTGACCGGTGTGACCGATTCCGAGACCCTTGAAAAGGCCGGGACCACGACCTTGTCGAAATATTCCTTCTTGATGATCCAGTAGTTTTTGGTGACGAAGTGTTCCATGAAAATAGTTATGAGGCAATGTTGTTTTTGTTCTGGCTCCGCAGGAGTTTTTTCCTGAACGCGTGTACGTATCCCTGGGCAACGGCCCCGTTTTCGTTGGTGATGTTGTGCTCGTGCCGTCGGTAGAACAGGGTGGTCTCGCTGATTCGTTTTTCCCGGCATCCGCATTCCGTGATCCTGATGTTCCAGTCAAGGTCTTCGCCTTGGCGCATATCCTCGGCGAACGGACCCACACGTTCGATGAGGGAAGTCCGGTACAGGCATGCGCCTACCAGGGCTTCCAGGAATGACGCTTCCGTCGTTTCTTCCTGACTTGTGCCGTGGTTTTTCAGATATCGGACCGATCCCCTGACAAAATCATAAGGGCTTTCCGGTTGAAGGTGCGGAAGCATGAGGGCGATGTGGTCGTCGGTCCACAGGTCGTCCGCGTCGAGCATTCCGATGACGGATCCTTTCGTGGCACGAAGGCCGACATTCCGCGCGGCGGATTGTCCCTGGTTGCTCTGGGAAATGACGGTTACTGCGTTCCCAAATTTTTCGAGGACCGCCTGCGTGTTGTCGGTCGACCCGTCGTCAACGACAATAATCTCAAGCGGGGAATAGTTCTGCTTGAGTATCGAATTGATCGCGTCGGCGATATATTTTTCCCCGTTGTATACGGGAATGACAACCGAGATGAGGGGGAGGTCCATAACCTACATGTCTTTCTTAAGTTTTGGCCATCCCATGGCGCCCACGTCGTGGACTGGGTCCGCAAGGATCATCTCCTGCATGTCTTCGTATCTCTCGATGGCGGGAGCAACGAAGGCCTTCCTCGGGTGAGAATTTTCCGAGGTTGATTCGGAAGGGGAAGGTTCCGTGGGTTCAGTTTCCAAAATCAGTCCATCATGAAGAAGCGATTCGACAAGTGTGTTGATGGCCTTGGTGGCCGTTTCGGCATCAACGTCATAATTGCTTACGAAATCGGCCATGATCCGGTCGACGGAACATCCGGACCCGATCTGGTTCCAAAGGGCGCTTCCTGTCTCGTTCATGCTGTAATAGTTGCCGTTCTCGAGGTTGATGATGATGGTCTCGCCTTCGAGGGTTTCGCTGATCGCGCGAAGTGAGTCTATCTTGTAAGTCTTGTTCTCAGTCATAGTCTGTCGATTATAGGGGAACTGGCTCAAAAAAACAACCTCCCGGTTTTTGTGAAGTACAGTTCCAAGGTTTTCCTTTTGAGGACGAACGATGTATACTGTTCCAGTAATCAGCAGTAATAACGCGCACCTTCGTGCAACCCCATCACATGAAAAAAATCTTCTCAAATCGAACCATTATTACATTCCTGGTCGCCATAGCCATTCTTGCCTGCGGGACGGCAGCGTTCGCGTCTTCGACCGCGTCGCATGCCCACCATGCTGGGACTCCTGACGTTCACGGAACGATCACTGCGATCAGCGGAACGACCCTTACGGTAACGACAACGGCAAAGACACCGGTTGTCTATACGGTCGATGCTTCGAATGCGATGGTTCTCGGTCAAAAAGGGGCCACGCTTGCCGACCTGACGACTGGTCAGAAGGTGTCCGTCGAGGGAACCGTTTCTGGGACAAGCGTGACGGCGCAGGAAATCATCGTCATGCCGAGCGTGACCGTTGCCCACGGAACGCTTGCAAGCGTCAGCCCGAGCAGCATTTCAGTTACGGTAACCCCAAGGGCAGGCAGGGGACACGTCGCCGGAATGTCCACGACCCGAACGTTTACGATCAATGCGCACACGAGATTTTTCGTTCCAGGAAGTAAGGATGCCTCTGTTTCGAACCTGACCGTCGGTGACCAGGTTATGGTCCTGGGGATGACGGACCCTGTCACAGCAGGTGTCATCGATGCGGAAAACATTAACGATTTTCCGGCTTCTGTTAAGTCTTTCGAGACCGATACTGCCCATAAAGAATCCATTTCTTCACTAAAGACGACATTGGGACTTTAGAGGCCTTAACCGCGGGGGATTTCGTGACGCAGTGGACCGTTCCCTCGAACAATTTGACGATCCGAGGACGTTCCAGAAGAATATGGGACTCGCTGCCGACGGCCTGTTCGGACCAAAGACAAGGGCTTACGTTAATGCGCATCAATGAAAAAGGGTAGCCCGTCAGGGCTTTTCTTTTTTGAAAAAGTAATGGTCATAAGGAGGCGAGCACTTGTCGTATTTTGGATAGCCGTGTTACACTTGCTTTAATTATGAAAGACTACGTCAAGGCACACATCCCAAAGATTCTCGTTATCAGCATCCTCGCCGTGGCGGCAATCGTCATCCTCGGCCCGGCAATCTCGTCGGCGTTCACCCTTTTGAGCCAGCCCTCGGGATATGGCTACGGATATGGAACTGATGGTTATGGCTACGGGTATGGCTACGGATACGGGTATGCGGACCAGAGCTGCGGCATAATCGAAGTGGGGAATCAGAACTACTCGTCCACCCTCGTCGGTGGCAGGTATCTGTACGTGAACAGTCCCTATTCAAGCAACATTTCGGTTGTTGATACGGATAGCAATACTGTGGTAAATACGGTTGATGCAGGGATTCCTGCCTTCTCGTCCACCCTCGTCGGCGGTAGGTACTTGTATCTGGCCAATGGGACTGCTGATACGGTCACGGTTCTCGACACCGCGACCAACACCGTGACAAACACCATTTCCACAGGGCCTGGATCCGATCCACTGTCTTCCACCCTCGTCGGTACCAACCTGTACGTGAACAACCGCAACGCGAACTCTATCTCGATCATCGACGTCAACCCAAGCGACAGCGGTACGTACAACACGGTGACCGATACCATAACGGTTGGAAACAACCCAGCGTATTCGACCCTCGTCGGAGGCAGGTACCTGTACGTCAACACTTTGTATTCGGGTTATGTCTCCATCATCGATACGGACACCAACACCGTTACGGGCAGCGTTTCGGTGGGGGTTGGTGCACAATCTTCGACTCTTGTCGGTACCAATCTGTATGTCAACAATTTTCCTGACAACACCGTCTCCGTCGTCGATACGACGACCAATGAGACCATTGATACTATTCCGGTCGGATACGGTCCAACTTTCTCAACCCTTATTGGTACCAATCTGTACGTAATGAATTACGAATCAGACAGTATTTCCGTCGTCGATACGACGACCAATGCCGTAACCACCACCGTTTCAATTGGAAGCAATAACCCGATGTCCTCTACCGCGGTTGGATCCGATCTCTATATTAGCAATCCTAGTTCTAGCTATCTCACCGTCATCGACACTCGCACCAACGCTCCCTTGGCATGTACGACGGACTACCTCATTCCTCGCACGTTGACGTATGTCGCAGGACCGGGAGGTTCCATTACCGGATCCACCCTTCAGACGGTCAATGACGGCTCGGACGGAGCTCCCGTCATCGCGGTTCCGAACGGTGGCTACCGCTTCGTGAACTGGTCCGATGGATCAACCCAGAATCCCCGGACCGATACTGGTGTCACGCATGACATCTCGGTGACGGCGGGCTTTGCGGCAGTCGTAAGCAGCAGCGGAAGTGTTGGAGGCAGTGGTGGGGGAGGTGGATATGTGGCACCCTGGATTGCTTCTGCGACGACATCGACGGCAACCCAGCTTCTCGGATCGGGAACCTGTCCGGCATCGCTCATTATTACCCAGAACCTCAAGAAAGGGGCGCATAACGGGCACTACAACGCGTATGCGAAGATGACCATCACCCAGGTCGCCGTCCTTCAGAAGCAGATCAACCGCATTCTGGCGGCATCGTATAAGCAGGCGGCAGGACCGACCGATGGCATTTTCGGCCCCCTTACCAAGCAGGGAGTAGAACGATTGCAGATCGCACTTAATGCTATCCTCAAGCCGGTACCGCCTCTTGTCATCGACGGCATCGTTGGACCGTTCACGAAAAAGGCGATGAACGACAGTTGCGGGACGTAATTCATGGACACGCCCCATCCCCAGGAACCATCCGATACTCGCCCCTTTTTGCTCGACTCGACCGTAATGATCGGGGGAGGTGTTTTGTTGGGGATACTCAACTACACTTTCATTGTCATCATGGCGCACGTCTTTTCGATCAGCGGCTTCGGCGAATTCCAAACCTACGCCAGCATCATCTCGTTTGCAAGCGTCGTGGGGACTGCTCCTGCGTATTACGCGATGCGTCTTTCGGCATGGTCATCGCGGGACACAGAACGTCGAGAGCTCTCCTCGCTCATTCGTTTCTATTTAAGATACAGGGCCTATGTCATCGGCTTTCTGATAAGTGCCGTAGGAATCATTCTCCTCGCAGTTTTTTCGGCCATGCGCATCCACGGCACGGTTCTTTTTCTGCTGGTGCTTCTTTCAGTGGTTACGGCCATCCTCGAGCTGTTCTTTTCCGGGATCGTTCAAGGGACAAAAAAGTTCTTTCGCTTTACGAGCATCAATCTTGTCTCCGCTTTTTTGCAAATCGTGTGTGCCGGGTTGGTTGGCTACATTACCCGTAGTCCGGTCCTGGCACTTTCAGGATTCGTCGTTTCACAGCTGTACGCGCTCTTCTTCTTTGAGCAAACAGCAGTACGGTCCTTTCGTCCGGACGACGGTCTGGACAAGGGAACCAGAGGGATTCTTACTTCCTCACTCGTTCGCCAGCTGCCCACGACCTTCCTGTTTTCGCTCGGTCTGGTGGTGTTGAGCAATGGGGACATCATGCTTTCGAGGCTCGTTCTTTCGCCCGAGGCACTCGGTTTCATGAGCATCTTCCTCGTCATCGGCAAGATGGTTCTCTTCTCGAACCTTGCCCTGATGGGCGTGATCCTTTCCTATACCCCTGAAGGAGCTTCATCCGGTCGCTCCGGCAGGGTGGTCATTCCTCTCGCGTATGCCATCATGGGCGCGATAGGCATCGCGGGGATCGGAATATTTCTGCTGATACCGCGATTTGTCCTGCATACCCTGTTTCATGTGCCGATCGGTTCGTTTCTTGAACCGATCCTCTGGCAGGCAGGGGTCATCGAACTTTTCCTGAGCTTCCTTTCCCTTGAGGCGACGGTCCTATTTGCAAGAAAAATCCGAGGAATGCCGATCGTCCTCTGTGTGATCGCGCTCGTGTTCTGCGTGGCCATGTGTCTTGGCGGACACTCGGTAGAGTCCCTTGCCCGTATTCTCGCAGGTGTTTATGCGGGAGGATGGCTGGTCCTCCTGACGTATCGAATCGCATGCCCCAACCGGGTTGTCCAGTTAACAAAAGAACCAAAAAGGATATAATCAGGCGTATGAAGCGCATTTCTATTATCATTCCTGCCTATAATGAGGAGAAAAACATCGTGCGAGTAATCGCTGATGTCCTGGAAAAGCTTGAGGGTATTTCGAGTCGGTACGACATCGAACTGGTTGTCGTGGACGACGGGAGCAAGGATGCCACTCCTCGGCTCGTCATGGACCTTGCAAAAAAAGATCCGCGCATAAAATACATCCAGTTCACCCGTAATTTCGGAAAGGAAACCGCACTTACTGCCGGCATCATGAGCGCGTCGGGGGATGCGGTGGTCATGATTGACGCGGACGGTCAGCATCCGCCGGAACTCATCGCCGATTTCATCACCACCTGGGAAGCGGGATCGAAAGTCGTGGTCGGCGTACGAAACAGCCACCGCGGGGAAAGTCCGGTAAAGAGAATCGGGTCATATTTTTTTTACAAGCTGATGTCCGCCACAAGTGAGACGGAGATGGTTCCGTATTCGACCGATTTTCGGCTGCTTGATCGTGACGTAGTCGAATCCTTCAAGCTTCTCGAAGAACGCA
>CAIXMG010000105.1 GCA_903920485.1 uncultured bacterium | reverse complement strand
TCGATGCCGAAGTTCATGAGGGTCCTCTTGATGAGGTTTGCGTTTGCCTTGATGTCACCGACGGACGGCTTGCCGGATGATTTTCCAAGAAGGTCGGTCGGAGGGTATTCGTAGTTCTCGGAAACGGCAGGAATGCCTTTCATTACGATCTCGTCCTCTGGTGCGCCTCCCCCTCTTTCAGAGGGGGTTGGGAGGTGTATGGATGCCTTTGCAGAAACACCCCCGGCTTCGCCACCCCCTCTAAAAGAGGGGGCTACTCCGTCGGGAGTTTGGAGCTGCTCCTTCGTCAACACGATCGGTTCCTCCTCGGCAAGTTCCTCGTCGGTGAACATCAGGCTGTCACCAATGGCGATGTCGTCCTGTTCGGTTCCCTCTCTCTTAGAGGGGGTTAGGGGGTGTCGCGCAAAAAGATTCGAAAGGGTCTCCGGCACGTGGAGCTCCTCGTTCAAGAGGACGAGAATCGAGATGAGTGCGATGGCACCGAGGATCGTCGCACCCGCATACACATCGAAAGTCTTCATCGCAACATAGCCGATTCCATGTCCTACGATTCCCCCTCCACGGAGAGTAGGGGAGATGATGTCGATGAATCCCAAAGCCGACAGCGTGAGGAATCCCGCGCCGATATATTCGAGAGATGTCCAGGGGTTGGTCGTCCCACGAAAAAGATGAACGGCATAAACGATGGCAAGGACCGGAACCAAAACGACACCGAATCCGAACAGGTTTTCGAATACCGTGTGATATAAAAATGTTCCTGCGACACCGGCGATCCCAAAGGCTCCGAGGATGATGACAATCGCAAAGACCAGGAGGAGGATTGCTCCTACGGATCGCTGGACCTGCGGGTCAACCGTGATTCTTTTCGGTTCGGGAAGGCGTTCCCGGGAGTCCTTTCGATGAGTTTTTTTATCCTTTTTTGCCATGACGTGGATACAGTATATCAGGAAAAAGCCTTGCCATACAAGCGCGAAAAAGAAAGTTGCGTTAGCGACACGATGAGTATAGAATGTCGTTTACAAGGAATCAAAGATTCATAAACGACATATGAAATTAATAAACGACATTTCAAAACGACACGAAGAATCAAGAAACGACATAGTCGTAGATTCTTTTAAAAATAGGGACTTTTTAAAAAACCCCTCGGAGAAAGCTTTCTTTGCTTATGCTCGCAAGGTTGAGAAAATCGTAACGGCTCTCTACTTGGTGACGGATGTCATGGATGCCGATCTGCCCCTTACCCGATCGCTTCGCCTTGAATCCCTCGAACTGCTCAATGCCTGCTACCAGCTGCTGACCGGGACCGGTGGGGTGAACCCTTCGGATCTTACTCGGACACTGGTCCGTCTTGAGCACGTGATGTCCCTGGTCTCCATCGGGAAGATCTCCCATCATATTTCCGACATGAACGCGGCAGTATTGCTCCAGGAGCTTGGACGGGTAGGCGAATCGATGGGAATGGAACTTGAGGACTTGTCACGAAAATACGCTTCCTATGTTGCCCCTCGAAACGCTTTCGCAGGGTCCAACCAGCCGGTACTGTCCCACGCCATCCTGGACGACACATTGTTTGACGAGATGGCTAAAAATAGGAAACGTCAAAACGACATCAAAACGACATTAACGACATCTATAAACGACATAGTGTCAGATAAAACAAAAAGAGATAATATAAGCGACATACCAAAGTCAGAAGCTTCTTTCAAAACGACATCTAAATTATCCTTGAATGTAAAGAAAGAATTCTCGCCGCGTTCTGGTTCTGGGGGGACGCGACGACAGGAGATCATGGACGTCGTTACTTCCCATAAAAATGCGACCATGCAGGACATTCAGAAATTTGTTCAGAACTGCAGCGAAAAGACGCTTCAGCGGGAAGTGGCCACCCTGATCGCTGTCGGGATGGTTCGCCGGGAAGGGGACAAAAGGTGGGCGACGTACCATGTCGCCTAGACCAACCTCCTCACCGTACCCCTCACCGCTTCGCGGAGCCCCCCCTTCAAGGGGAGCGTACATTCTGGACGGAACAAAATGATCCAGAGCATACCCCCCCCTGAAAGGGGAGGTGCCCGCAGGGCGGAGGGGTACGGTGACAGATGCTTGACAATATATATATGTGTGTCATTTAAAAACGCATCCGGTAAGACCGGGTGCGTTTTTGCGTCTCCATTGGTAGGAGCACAGTTGCGTGTTTTTAGAGACACGTTATAATGGCCTCACCCCATAGACCGTCACGGAATGGTCCTTATGCATTTGCATGACAAGCCCATTCTGTGATACTATGGTTCCGTGCTTGTGAATTTGTTGAGGAGTCCGAATTATGTCAATTCGGATTAATCGACCGGTTCTCGGAATCATTTCATTGTTAACAAAATAGACGAGAAATTATTTATTTTGTTATTCGCAAAATATCTTGTTCGCTTGGTTTGGAAACTTCGCAAAAAAGTTTCCCTCCTTTCAAACCTCACCCGTCCGCCTGCGGCGTCCACCCTCTCCTCATTGAGGAGAGGGTCGCTCCGTCAGGAGCGGGGAGAGGTTGAAATGAGGGAGAGAGACTTTTTTGCGGAGTGTCCTCACCGACGGGTGAGATGCACTCCGCATGTCTTTACAGATATGTAGAGATAATAATGCACACATCAGTTCATCACTTAACAAGTCGACGATGGACCGTGTGCGACTCTTTTTCGAAAGAAAAAGATAATTGAAATTAATTTTAATTATGAAAAAGAAATTTTTCGCAGTAGCTGCACTCGCATTTGCTTTGGCATTTGCAGTATCAGCTAGCGCCTTTTCTGCTTCAGACTTCGGGTCAACGACCTTGAAGCGAGGCTCAACTGGCCAGAGCGTAATGAATCTCCAGACACAGTTGAATGTTTGCGACGCTGCAAACTTGACAGTAGACGGATCATTCGGACGAGGAACCCAGTCAGCAGTCATCGCGTTCCAGACCTCAAAGGGTCTTACCGCTGACGGACTTGCTGGAAACGCAACCAAGGCAGCATTGGCAGCTTGTGGAACGACATCATCAACCTCAACGACGACAACCACGACGACAACCGGCTCAACAGCTCTTTGTCCAAACGGAATGACGTTGGCGAGCAACTGCATGACGTCGCCTACGGCGACCGCTCCTGCACAGTCACTCTGCCCTAACGGAATGACTCTTGCGAGCAACTGTGCAGCAGCTCCAGCTACTTCTGGATCTACTGCGTCAGGAATCTCAGGATCATTGACCAACGTAAACAGCATTTCTGGATTCTCAGGATTGACGCTTACGGCTGGACAGACAGATCAGAAGGTTCTCGGAGCTCAGTTCACAGCAACTGGTTCAGACATGAAGATCGACCGAATCACGGTTGACTTCAAGCGAAATTCGACAACAGGTTACTACCAGCTCTCACAGTACATCAACAGTGTTGATATTTGGAACGATACGACAAAGCTCGCGTCAATCCCTGTAAGCGCTGCAAGCGACATCACCACGACGTCACCTGATACCTTCGAATTCAACATCGGAGGACTCAACTACGACGTACCAGTTGGAACAACTGGCCACCTCTACGTTGCCGTAAACGTTAACGCTTCAATCGATAACGGATACGCTTCAGGAAACGCTTGGACGGCAAGCATCCCAGCCAACGGACTTCGAGCAATCGAACCAGACGGCTATACTTCTACCTACCCAGGATCTACACCACTTGCTACGAGCACCTTTACGGTCAACAACCTTTCCTCGTCAGGAAACGTTCAGCTCCGAGCTTCAATTAACGCGAACAACCCATTGTCATACGGACAGCAGGTTAACTCGTCAACTGGAAACACGGACAACGTAAAACTCTTGGCATTTGACATGTATGCTAAGCCAGGATCAGACGTCACTGTTCGAAAGTTCCCTATTACCCTTGCGGTTTCAGGAGCTGCTTCTTCAGTTGATTCAGTGATCAATAACCTTACGCTCTCAAATGGATCATCAAGTTATACGGCTAACGTTGGCGACAACTCTTCGTTTGTAACGAACGGAGATTGCTCTGGAACGAATACCTCATGTACTGTCCTCTTCGGAGCTGACTCAGGAGTTCTCAACTGGACCATTCCAGCTGGAACGACTCAGACATGGACCGTGTCAGCAAGCGTGAAGCCAATCAGCGGATCATTTGCTGAAGGAGATTCAGTCGTTGCGGGTGTTCCTGCATTGTTCGCAGGTGGGGTACCTGCAGCAGGTCTCGATGTTCAGGACTCTGTTGGTAATCCAATTAACACATCTGGTTCTTTGACCGGTGGTGCTACTGGAAACTCAGTAGGATTCTACGTAAACGGTATTACAGTTACTGCTGCCGGCCAGACAGCTACGATTTCACAGCAGGCACAGAGCCAGACACACCAGAACGGAAACTTCACGTTGTCGTTCACTGTCAACGCTCTTAATTCAAGCATCTACATTCCAAAGTCAGTATCAAACGCTTCACCTTCAACAGGGGGACACGTTTACTACCAGCTTAAGAATGGAGTTACGGCTGTAGATTCAGCTGCATTGACTTCATCAATCTCGTCAACTACGATCCTTTCGAGCGATACCAACACCGACTTCTTCGTCAGCGCTGGATCGTCACGAACGTTCACGGTTAACGTAGGTCTCAATAACAACGTGGTTGCCACTGGTGCATTCCAGTCAGGAAGCTTCGT
>CAIXMG010000104.1 GCA_903920485.1 uncultured bacterium | reverse complement strand
TCTTTAGAAAAACTTTATCTCAAAAAAATCCCCTTTCGGGGATTTTATCGTTCACACAGGGATCGAGCGTTCGGACCCTCTCCACGATAGCGGAGAGGGTGGTTTCCGCAGGAAACCGGGTGAGGACTGTCTTAGTACTCTGACATGCTCGCCTGTGCCGACAATTTCTTGACGAGGTCAATAATTACCGAGACGACGATCAGGAGCGCCGTACCTCCGATGGCGAGGTTCTGGTTGCCCGAGATCGCCTGGAAGATCGTCGGCATGACCGCGACCACGGCGAGGAAGAGTCCCCCGAAGAACGTGATGCGCGTCATGATCGTACCGATGTATTCCGCCGTCGGCGCGCCGGGTCGGACGTTCGGGATGAACGCTCCGCCCTTCTGCAGGTTGTTCGCCATCGCTTCCGCATCGAACGTTACCGCCGTGTAGAAGTAGGTGAAGACGAACACCAGGATGAAGTAGAGGATGCCGTAGTACAGCTGGTTTCCGAGGAAGCCGGCGACTGCGGACCCGACTGCCGCCACCCCTGCGTGCGCCGATGCCGCCATGGCCGTCGCGATCAGGCGAGGGAACATGAGGATCGACAGCGCGAAGATGATCGGCATCACGCCCGCCTGGTTCATGCGGAGCGGGATGTGCGTCGAGGTGCTCGACGTCACGTATCCCTGCCGCGCCTGCTGCTTCGCATACGTGACCGGAACCAACCGTTCCGCTTCCGTGATCATCACGACTCCGGCGACGATCAGGACCGCGACGATCGCGAACCCGATGTACAGCGGAAGCTGCGACGGGTCATACGCGAAGAAGGCCTGGTTGATGTCGTTCGGGATGCGCGCGACGATGCCGGCGAAGATGATGATCGAGACTCCCTGTCCGATGCCGAATTCCGAGATCATCTCGCCCAGCCACATCATGAGGAAGGATCCTCCCACCACGATGGCGATGTTGATGAACGCCTGAAGCGACGGAAGCGACGGGATGATTCCCTTGCCGGAAAGGACCGCGAGAAGCGCGACACCCTGCACGAGCGCCAGCAGCACGGTAAGGTACCGTGAGTACTGGTTGAACGTCCGTCGTCCCATTTCCCCCGACTCGTGGTAGAGCTCCTTGAGCTTCGGGAACATCAGGGTCAGCAGCTGCATGATGATCGAGGCCGTAATGAACGGTCCGACACCCAGCAGCACGATCGACAGGCTCGTAAGCCCGCCACCCGAGAAGATGTTGAGGAATCCGAGCAGCTGGTTGTTTTTCAGGAACTGCGCCAATTGCGCGACGTTCACCCCGGGAACCGGGATGGCCGTCAGCAGTCGGAAGATCACGAGGATTCCGAGCACGAACAGGATCCGCTTTACCAACTGTTTATCCGTGAAGATGATCTTCAGCTTTTTAAGAAATGATTGGAACATAGAGGTATTGTATCACTATTCCACCGATCCGCCCGCAGCCTCGATCTTCGCCTTCGCGGAAGCCGAGATGGTGCAGCCGGACACGTGGAGCTTCTTGGTGAGTTCCCCCGTCGCCAAGACCTTCACTCCCGCCTTGGGAAGTCGGTTTGACTTGAGGACTCCCTTCTCAAGGAGCGTTACGGGCGACACGGTCGCGCCGTTGTCGAACACGCTTTCGAGGACCTTGAGGTTTACCGCGTAAACCTCGGGCTTCGCGTAGGCGCTCTTCGCGCGGTTCTTTCCGTACCCTCGTCGCTTCGGGATCTTCTTGATGATGTCTCGAAGTTCCGGTCGCTTGCGGGTGTTTCCTCGGGCATTCTGTCCCTTGGTTCCTCGTCCTGCGGTCTTTCCGCGCTTGCCTCCTCGTCCCACCTGGATGTGCTTCGTATTGGGGGTCTTTCGGGCCAATGTATTCATCTGCATAGAATTATTCAGTGACAGGCTTTGCCGGTTCAGCTGCTCGTCCCTTCTTCGGCAATGCGAAGATGGACAGCGCCTTCATGGTCGCCTGTGCAATGTTAAGCTTGTCCTTCGACCCTGAAATGACTCGTCCCGTGATGTCCGTGACGCCGGCAAGTTCCACCATGACGCGCATGGCCGATCCGACCACCACTCCTCGTCCGCTGTTGGGCATGAGCATGACTCGTGCCGACTTGAACTTGGCCTTGGTGTCGTGATCGATCGTTCCGCGCTTGTTGAGGCGGAGCTTGATCATGTTCTTCTTCGCGTCGTTGAACGCCTTGTTGATCGCAAGGGTCGTGTCACCGGCCTTGCCGATGCCAAGCCCCATGGACCCCTTCTTGTCGCCGATGGCAAGTACCACTGAGAACGAGAAGCGCCGTCCTCCGGAAACCACTCGGGTTACGCGTCGGATCGAGAGCATCTTCTGCTCGAATTCCGGCTTTGCGCGTTCCGGTCGCGGACCCCGTCGGTCAGGCCGTCCTGATCCTGGTCGTCCTCCGGGTCGTGAAGCACCTCCCGTTCGGGGAGTGAAGCCGCCCTGTCGAGGTACGAACTTTCGTGGTTCAGCGACTGCGGTTGCAGCGGGAGCCGTATTCGTTTGTGCTGGTGTTGTTGATTCCATAAGATTTAGAAGACCAGTCCCGCAGCGCGAGCGCTGTCGGCCAGTGCCTTGACGCGACCGGTGAATCGGAATCCACCTCGATCAAAGACCACGCTGGTAATGTTTCCTTTCTTCGCCTTGTCGGCGAGTTCGGTTCCGATCGCGATTGCTCGCTCGGTCTTGGTTCGCTTTTCAGTTCCCTGGGCGTTCTTGATGTCCGATGCCGACGCAAGCGTCTTGCCTGCGGTATCGTCGATCAGCTGCGCGTACATGAACTTGTTTGACTTGAAGACGGCAAGTCGAGGTCGCTCTGCCGTTCCCGAAACTCGGGCGCGGATTCGCTTGTGTCGTCGTGCCCGCTTTGAAATGTTTGAGTGTTTCATACTAAATTATGCAGATTTCTTACCCTGCTTTCGTCGAATCACCTCGTCATCGTAACGGAACCCTTTCCCCTTGTACGGTTCAGGCTTCTTGAGTGATCGAACGTAAGCTGCGAACTGACCGACCGATTCCTTGTCAATTCCGGTAATGGTAATGAGGTTCTTGTCAGCCGTGACCGTGAGGCCTGCTGGCACGGGAACCTTTACGGGATGTGAGAATCCGAGAGCCAAGTCGAGAGAATCTCCCGCGACGGCTGACTTGTATCCCACTCCTTCGAGGATGAGCTTTCGCTCGAATCCCTTGGTGACGCCTTCCATCATGTTGCGCACGTGGGAACCGACGGTTCCCCAGAGGCTTCGGACGAAGACGTTGTCACCCTTTTTCGTGAGGACGATGGTGTTGTCGATGATCTCGGCGGTGACTTCCGGGCGGAACGTCTTTACGAGTTCTCCCTTGGGTCCCTTGATCGTTACGGTGTCACCGGAAACGGTGACCGTAACGCCTGCCAAAATTTCGATAGGTGTTTTTGCAAGTCGTGACATAGATTTACCAGATTTCGAAGAGCGCTTCGCCACCAACGTGTTCCTTGCGCGCTTCGTCCCCTGTTAGAATTCCCTTTGGCGTTGAAAGCACCAAAAGTCCTCGACCGTGTTTAACTGATTTGACATCGTGCACGCCCACGTAGACGCGTCGTGACGACTTTGAGACTCGCTTCACGTCCGTGATTCGGGGCTTGGTGTCTACGTAGAGAACGCCGAGCTCGAGGACGTCGCCCTTCACGCGTGACTTCTTCGCGTAAGACGCGAGATAGCCAGCATTGAAAAGGGTCTTTGCGATTTCGCCGGTGAACTTCGTGAACGGAACCATGATGGTCTCCTTCCCCGCATTTCCGCCGTTTTTGAGCGAAATCAGCATGTTTGCTGTTTTATCCATAATAGTAAGTGAGGTTAGGAGACTACCAGGACGACTTGCGCACTCCCGGGATCTTTCCTTCGTTGGCAAGTTCTCGGAACTTGATTCGGGAAAGGCCGAATGCTCGCAAATATCCATTCGATCGGCCGGTGATGGCGCATCGATTCTTATAACGTGACGGCGACGAGTTCTTGGGAAGCTTCTGAAGCCCTTCCATGTCACCCGCTGCCTTGAGAGCGGCACGCTTGGTAGCGTACTTCTCGATGAGCTTGCGTCGCTTTTCGTTGCGCGCCAGCACTGAGGTTTTAGCCATGTGTAAGTAAGTACCCCCTCGGCCTCGCAGAGCCTCGGCCACTCCCCCTTGGAAAGGGGGAGACCCAACTCTGGACCGAAAGAGAACCCAAAATAACTTGATAATATTCCTTTGTCTGGTCCGGCCATATCTCCTGAATAAGCATCTTTCCCTTATCACGACAAGCGAGGAGTAACGAAGATTTTAAATCTTCGTTATCCGAGCGCCGTCGGGAAAAGCGGTTCATACCGCTTATGAAATAAGGATGAAATGAAAGTTCAGGGATGCGAGGGACCAAGTAAGGCACACCCGAGGGTGCCTGCCCAAAATAGCAAAAAACCCTTGTAATGTCAAGGATTCTGGGGGAATGAAAAAGACGGCCCCCTCATTCAAGGCGAGCCGTCACCCTGTTTCGACCACAGAATGGTCTGATACGATAATACCACCTTTTTATAGTCACGCAAGCTTGAAAGATTAAGTGTCGGCAGCAAATAAAAACAGCCTCCCCTTTCGGCGGAGACTGCTTACGAACTAAGTTAAACAAACCTGTCGACAAATATAGCACACGACGGTCTTTTGACAAGAAAAATCCTGCTAATTCGATGCCGTACTTCCGCACGTCTTCCCAGCCACGTAACCGCCTGCTGTCAGGCTTGAAATCGTAACGGGACTAGCAATAGTCGAGTCCACACAGAAATACGAACCAGGGGTCACGGCAGAAGCCGCAACGACTGTGTAGGTTTTTGCCGGGAATTTCGACGCAACCGTACAGATGTTCAACACCGGCAATTTCATGTGCGCAGTAATGAAGATCACCCCTTCTTGTTGGTCGTTGCAGAAATTTGAGGCAAGTGATGCACCGTACGTACCGTTGTGAAGCGCGCTCGTGCTGTACAATTCAGCAAAAGCTGCTATCTGGGAAAGTAACGACTTTGACGCAGCATCGGCAGCCGCCTTGTTGGCACCCTCGTCGACCGCGTTTAGGACAACATTCCCGTTTGACGACATGCTCCGCGCAAGAGGCGTACTTGAATGATGGAAGACCGTCGCAAAGATTCCCAACCCAATGGCAGAAGCAATGATGGCAAGCACGATGCCAATGATCGCGCTCAGCACGCCGTCAAGCACGAATACCCCAAGCGCCTTGAGAAATGTGACCTGATAGTACCAGCAGAAGAGGACAAACCATATGATGAGGCCCAGAATCGAAATCCAGCTGGCACCCGCGGTCGCAACCGCGGCGATCGCCATGCCAACCACCATGTTCATCGAGATGAAGACGACGGCCTTTGCGTAACTTCGTTCGGGAATCGAGAAGATGCGCGTCGTCAATTTGAGGATTGCCGCACCGAAGAGGATCGCGACCGCCGACACGCCGAGGAAGATCAGCGTAATCGTGTTTGCTGACGCGGGAAGCGGTGCCCTGCTTGCCGCGATGTAAGAAAATCCGACGGCACCGACGATCGAGGCAACCATGAACGACAGCAGGGCAAGAACCCAGTTCGGGTTCTTGAACGAGTGGTTGCCCATGGGTCGCATCACTGGCTGAGACTGAACAGGTTGAGGTTGCTGATAAATCGGTTGTGGTTGTGTAACAATCGGCTGAGCAGGAACAGCCTGCACGGGTTGCACGGGAGTCACAATGATAGGCTGCACCACAGGTGCTGGCGTTGCTTCGACCATGGGCGTGGGAGCAGGAGTCGGTGCCGGTTCAGGCATGACCGGTGCTACGGGAGCAGGAGCTGGTGCGGGCGCCACCGTGTCGAAGCCTTCGGCGATGTCGGCTGTCGCCCATCCGTGGGGTTCGAGCATTCCGGAAATTTCAGCGTGGCTCTTCCCTGCTGCCAATTGCTGCTTGATAAAGTCGAGGAGTTCGGGTGTTGTCATATGCCACAGTATATAAGAGTGGCATTCGCAAGTAAATAAAATAAAAGGGGCCCTCTGCTTGCGCAAAGGACCCTGTGTCAAAACTAAACCAATATTCTATTTAAGATTAACATGATATTGTGTCGCCTTACCAAATCTTCTGAAAAGCGATGGATCTTCGGGACCAATGAATACGGTTGCTATTCTCCCAAAATCTCCGGCGTTGGCCTTGCTGAGAAGGTCTCTCCTGAGGCCCGTACCCAGGTAGCGTCCCGTGATGTCGTATGCATCCATCGGCACGGTCTCGAGATATTCTTCAGCCGTAATTTCTATGATACCAGTTGCGTTGGGCAAAGTAGACCAGAACCGTGACATCTCAATAGGATTGTTCCCTGTTTGAGATTCCGAGGCCGTTGCCCGCACCTCGAAAGCGGTACCTGAAACAAGGTTTTGGTAATCAAAGTTCTGTGTGAATTGAGCAATGCCTCCTTGGACAATGCCCGACGTCTGCAGAAATACGCCTGCCTGAAAGATCTGTGTCTCGCCTTGAGCCAACGTGCCTTCACCATTAAAGGTGGCAACACCAGAAATGGAGTTCACCGTGAGCGACGTCGCCACGATGTTCTTCACGTCCGGATTCGCAGGCGCAATGGTAACCACGTATGCCTCGATGCCGTTGCCAGCAATAAGGTCATCGTCACTTTCCCCCATCAGCTGATACCAGATTTTAGTGCCAGCAGGTTGACCCGTGATGGTAATGTTTCCTGTACCGGGACCCACTATGTTTACCATTCCGATGAGCGTATCGACGTACGTGGTACCGTCATTGCGCGCACCGACGAGAATGATGCCGGGACCTACGTGAGCAGGCCATGACACGTTGTTAAGAACAACGGTCGTAGGATCGATTGACTCATTGTTTGAGCTCAGTAATGGAACGAATCCCGGATCAGGTGTCGCCGTTCTAACGGTAAATGAAGCTGAGGCCGTAAGCCCCGCACTGTCAGTTACCGTAATGGTCGGAGTGTACGTCGTGGCAGGAGTTCTGCCCGTAACCGTAAACGAGAGGGTTGCCGTGTCGGCAACCGAAACGGTGAACACCTGAGTACCTTGCGCATCAGTCACACTAACCTTAAACACCTTAGCAGCGTTCCATAGCGGACCGTTCGTTTGAATGAAGGCCTGAAATGAATACGAACTGATGGTAGCACCCAATGTATCAACGAATGACACACCGGGATTGCCTACCTGCAACGTGTTAAAGCTCCATACTGCCGTGTCGGCACCTACATTAGGCACCGTCAGGGTATGGATGATCTTGTACGCGTGATGCGGGATAAGCCCATGCTGTGAGACAGCCGTGGTTGTGATAGCCGTGTCAGACTGGGTCCAGTCATGGACCACCAGTCCGGTAGTGCTGTCTATGAGCTTGGTGTCGCTTATCGCTGCACCACCATTTCCGGGATTATCCTTCGTACTGATTTGCACGGAATCAATCCCGATGATGGGCGTCGTAAGCCAAACAATGACCGGCATCGTGTAAGACGAAGTCTTCACATAGAAGGTGTCCCTTGCCGTGCCCGTACTGTTGAATGTCATCTCGACAATCATGTACATGCTGTCCGGGGCTGCCCCCATAACGGCATAGCTGAACGCGCTGTCCGTTACCGTGAACACCGATCCAAACGCATGAAACAGCGAGCCGTTCATGTGATAGACCTTCATCTGAGTCGTCACGGGTCCCCCATTGCCTACGGCAACGGAAGTCGTGATAAGCCAACCAGTCTGCATGACACTTGAAGTATCAAGCAGCGTGATGGATGGTTTGGTGTAAGGCAGCGTTTTCGCACGCAGCGTGTCCATCGTGGTTCCAGCACTGTTTGAGATAATCTCAACAAACAGATAAATACTGTCTGCCGTGAGGTACGGTACAGGATAGTGAAGAGTACTGTCGCCCAACAAGACAGTCGGGGCGAAAGCGTAGACAAGAGTTGATCCGTTGCTGTTATAGACCCTCATCTTGCTGGTCACTGGTCCCCCGTTGCCCACCGTAACCGAAGTCGTGATGGTAAGCGAGGTCTGTGCGAGACTTGCCGTATCCAAAGATACGATCGCTGCACGAGTGTAAGCCGGTACCTGAAATGAAGACCATGATGCAGACTGATTGCCTGAAACGCCGTTGGTGAGCGGAACGATGACCATGAAACCGCCTGGTATGAAATGGCCAGCCGTATCCGTAAGGAAATTAGCAGTGTCATTTGAGACCGTTGTGTTCACAAGGATGATCGTATCAGTAAGTGTTGCGCCAGTATTGGCATTGATGCCAAAGACCAAGCTTGTCGTGCCGATAGAAGACGCGCTCCATACCACTTTTGAGGTGGGCAGCGCCGAAACCGTGCCGATCAAGGTGACCGTCGCGTTTTGCGGAAGCGGAAGCGTGGTTCCATAGACGATCGCCGTCGTGGTGTCACTTGTCTGCGACAAGGTGTCGAGCACAATGCACCTGATGAAGTAAGTTGTGTTCGGCATCAAATTCGTTGCCGAATCATAAAACTGAACACTGGAGTTTCTCCTGGTGGTATCATCGGAAACCCATGTGGATGTTCCAGACTGTCTCGTCTGAATTTCCACAAAGAATGGTCCCGAGAATCCCGAAGGGTCGACCTGAAAGGTCAGCGAATGGGTAGTACTGAGAGCGGTGTCCACACTCAGAAGGAATAGGCTCGATGCCGAGGCACTCATCGCCATGATAATGGCGGAAACGAGAAAAAACATTGCTTTTTTCATCTTATTTGGTTGTTTTTGGTTAATTATTCTGTTTACAAGTTGATTACAAAGTCCTAGCACCAGTATGGCATAATAATCTATAAAAGTCAAGGTACGCTTGCCTCCTCCTCCTTGATACAATATCCCTTATGGAATCAAACAATCACGAACATCATAACGACCACGGACACGCATCAGAACAGGGAAAGAAGGGCTTTTTCGAGAAGTACCAGACCTTCTTTTCGATCATCATCGCAGGCCTCCTGATTGGGGCAGGCATCCTCCTCGGCAGGATTGCCAGCAACCCATCCTCGGCAACAGCCGTCAATACCAATGCGGATGACAGCCAGATGACCCAGGACCAGGTTCGCGCGGTCATGCTTGCCGACGGCAAGGACGCCGGGGTGAACGCCAAGAAACTTGCACAGTGCCTCGACAACGGGACAGAAACGAATCTGATCGCATCGGACGTCGCCCTGGCCCAGACATCGGGCGTCCAGGGAACCCCGACCTTCTTCATCCTCAAGCGGACCTACAATCCGGACGGAAGCGTGGCAACCGAAAAGCAGTTCCCCATCATCGGTGCCGTTGACCAGACCACCTTCATGAATGCGGTCACCGCAGGACAGGCACCAACCGGACAGCCTTCCCTTCCTGCCAGCGCACAGAAGATCGTCCTCTCGACCAATGACCATTACATGGGACCCAAGAACGCCGCCGTCACGATCGTGGAATATTCCGACATCGACTGCCCGTTCTGCCGACGTGAAAAGCCTGTCATCGACAGCATCCTGAAGCAGCATCCTGAATACGCGTTTGTCTACCGAGAGTCCCCTATCGTTCAGCTCCACCCGTGGGCCGGATACAAGGCCGAAGCCGCAGAGTGCGCGAACGACCAGGGAGGATCCGTTGCCTTCTTCAAGTTCCTCGACAAGGCAGTAATCCCCCTTACGCAGTAACCAACCCATCAACACCTTATGAAAAAAAGAACCCGCTACATCGTCTTCTTCGCCATCATCGCCGTTCTTGTCGCGCTCTTCGTCTGGTACAAGGAAGCGCCGGGACAGTACGACGAATTCGCGAACTGCCTCAAGGCAAAGCATGTCGTATTCTACGGCGCCTACTGGTGTCCGCACTGCCAGGCAACCAAGAAGTTCTTCGGCAAGTCGGCAGAACTCCTTCCTTACGTCGAATGCTCCACCCCTGACGGCAGCGCGCAGGATCAGACCTGTAACGACGCCCACATCACCGGATACCCTACGTGGGACTTCCCTACTCCCCTGACCGTTGCCGCATCAGCCGGAGATGCCACCATCGCCTGCAAGACCCCGTATACCAGCGACCAGAACGAGGCGTGCCAAGGAACCGCCGACGGATCATGGATCACGCTCATTTCAGGAATCCCCTATGTCAGTCCAAGCCAGCCTACGCAATCAGGGGGAAATTGGAACCTGCCACCGCACACGCGCATCAGCGGACAGCTTCCTGACGTGATCTCACCGCAGTTGCTCAGCCAGCTTTCGGAGTGCCCTATCAAGTAATCACGGCCATGCTTTCCACCTTTAACACCCTTGTCGGAATCGGAACGGTCGCAGTCGTCCTGCTGATCCTCAGCTTGTGGACCCTTCTCTTTCTCGGCGAGACGAAAAACGGATATTTCCAGTTTCTCAAGAAGCACGCCTTCCATTTCGGGTTCCTGCTCGCGCTTGGAGCGACAGTCGGAAGCCTCATCTATTCCGAGGGGTTCCACTTCGCTCCCTGCACCTTCTGCTGGTGGCAACGAATCTTCATGTACCCCCAGATCATCGTGCTTGCGACAGGCATCTACTTCAAGGACCTGAAGGTGTGGGTCACCTCGATTGCATTGTCCACGATCGGCATGTGCTTCTCGATCTACCACGTGCTCCTGCAGGCAGGAATCATCGCGTCGGACAGCATCTGCACGACATCAGGAGTATCCTGTGCGAAGATCGACGTCATCATCTTCGGATGGATCACCATCCCGATCATGTGCCTCGTCCTCTTCGTCGCGATCCTTACCCTGTCCTATGTCTCCCATCGAAAAAACGCCTAAGGGCGTTTTTTCTTGGATATTTTTAGGCGATACGTTGCGAAAATGGCCTTGCAATACGGACAAGATGCAACCTGAGTGACTCCCGACCTTTCCTTGAGAAAAAATTTATTCTGACCGAGTCCACCGCATTACTGAACCACCGTTGAGAACGGGTTCGGGTTGTTCACCGCCTCGCGTGACTTGAGAGCAAAAATCGTACTGGCACCGTTGGAAAGCCTGGACCAGCCGGCACGTGCCGCGAGGTATCCCGCGCTTTTCACGGCTGCTTGAACCATCGCATTCTGCCCATACTCGGGATACACGAAAGTGGTAATCGCATGCCCTAGTTCCTTTTCCAGAGTCGCCTTGCTGTCTGTCAGTTCGGGTGCGACCTGCGCCACCGGAATCCTCGCAAGGTTCACGTGATGGACCGTGTGCGACCCTATTTCCATGCCGTTCTTGTCCAAGTCCCTGATCTGGTCCCAACCCATGTATGCAGGATACTTGCCCGTAGGATAGCTGGTGATGATGTAGAAACTTGCCGTGTAGCCGAACTTTTTTAGGATCGGATATGCGTACGTATATTGGCTTTTCCAGCCGTCGTCGAAGGTCAGGACGATCGCCTTCGCGGGAATGCTCGTCCCCTGCAGGTAATGGCTGGCAAGGGCATTCAGGGTGATCGGGGTATAGTCATTTTCCTTCAGGTACTGCATCTGCGCCTCGAAATTCTCGGGCGTGATCCGATAATGCTTGGTCATGGCGCTCTCCTTCTTCGCAGGGGCCGGTGCGACATTGTGATAGACAAGGATTGGAACCTGATAGGCCACCTGAGGTTTTTTTGGAAGCGCAGCGGCGACGCACGAAGACGCGACCGCAAGGGCCATGATCGCTATTCCCGCCAGAAATGCCTTTTTCATAGCCGCCAGTGTACCAGACTTTTCAGAAATAAAGAAAACCTAAAGTCAAAATCAAAAAATCGGGAAACTCGATTGTCTTTTCAAGGAAGTTTCCTATAATATTTTCCATGAGAATATTAATCATCGAAGACGACAAGGACACCCTGCAATACATCAAAACCCGCCTTGAGGAACGGTGCTTTGCGGTCGATACGGCAGAAACAGGTGAGGGCGGCCTTCGGCTGGCCAAGGCCAACGACTACGACCTCATCCTTCTTGACCATGGCCTTCCGGGCAAGGACGGGATGGAGGTCTGCCGAGAGATCAGGACTCAGCCCGAATTGTCGAGGAAGGGCACGCCGATCATCATGATCTCCGTCACCAACGAGGTCGACTACAAGGTTGCGGCGCTCGATCACGGGGCGGACGACTATGTTACGAAGCCGTTCTTCTTCGACGAACTATATGCGCGCATCCAAGCGGTCCTCAGGCGGCCTCCCGTCAAGGAAACCGGCCGGTTCGAACTCGACGACCTGAGTCTCGACGTTGCATCGCAGAAAGTGGTCCGTGGCGAGAAGTCCGTCTATCTCACCAAGAAGGAATTCGCCCTCCTCGAGTACCTGCTCAGGAACAAGGGCCACGTCGTGTCACGAGGGGCGATCACGGAACATGCCTGGGACATGAACATCGACTCGCTTTCCAACACGATCGAGATGCACATCCTCAACCTCCGCAAGAAGCTCGAGCTGCCGAAGAAGAAAAAACTCATCTACAGCGTGCCCGGGCGAGGATATAAGATTGACGTCGAGCGATAACTTCTTGATAAATGCGTTACCTTTTCTTAGACGGTTCATGATCATGACAATCCTATCATTGAGGGAGCGTTATGAAGGAAACGAAGCCCCTCAAGAAAATTCATCCGCGGAAGATCCGTGAGCTGGCGGACCTTGCACGGTTCGGCATGCTCGCATCGGGAATCTTCCATGATCTCATGAACCCGCTCAATGCGGTGATCGCAAGTGTTGACCAGTTGAGCACCGATCCGTCCCACCTTCCCGAGACGAAAGAGCATCTCGCGAAGGCTGTGGCGGCCAGTCGACGCCTGGGAGAATACCTTTCGAATATCCGACGGCACATGCGTCCGTCCGAGGGACAGCGAACCTTTTCGCCAAAAACGGAAATATCCGAGGCATTCGCCATCCTTGGGTACAAGGCACGAACGGCCCGGGTATCCCTCGAATTCTCTGACCTTTCCAAACGAAACCTCTTCGGAAATCCTCTGCGGTTCCACCAGGTCGTTCTCAACCTTGTTTCGAATGCGATTGATTCCTATGACGGCCCCGATATCTTCAAGATCCCCCTGCGATCGGTACAGGTAACCCTTTCGGAGGCTGGGACATTCTTCCTTTTGGAAGTCGTTGACCATGGGCAAGGCATGTCACCCGAAATCCTTTTGAAGATCTTCGAACCGTTCTTCACGACAAAAAAGAATTCCAGGGGTGTCGGGATCGGACTCTTCAGCACGAAGGAAATCGTAGAACGGGAATTCAACGGGACGATTTCGGCACGAAGCACTCCCGGACAGGGATCGGTGTTTTCAGTGCTCATTCCCTTTCGATAGAATTTTCTGTATAATCGTGGGAAACACAAGCTCATGGCAGTAATAATTTACGTGGGAGAGCTATCCCACAAAGGAAAACAGGTTGGAAAGAGGATTTTGTTCGTAGGAGAGAATACGAGCCTCGAGGGAGTTTCGAGGGAAATCGTGAGAATTCTTACGAACGAAATGCCGTGGAAAAAAGTGCCTCTGTGCGAACTTTCCCTGGAGGGCGTCCTCATCATTCCCCCGTCAGCATCCGATGACCTTCAGCAAATCGAGGCCGCGACCACGAATATCCTGAACCAGGTGAACAACGTTCTTCTGTGTCAAAATTGAAAAAAGCCCCCGTCATGACGGGGGCTTAGGATTTTCACCAAACTATGCCCTATGCATCGATGCCCTTTCGAAGTCGCAGGGAAACAGGTACTTGCCGATGTTAAAGATCGTCGGGGTGATGAGGACCGCACCAGCTACGTCGATCGAATAGTGGTAATGCCCGATCAGGACGATGACCCCGAAGAAGACTGCGCAGGCAATGAAGAACGCGCTGGTCTTGGGGTATTTCCAGAACACCAGCGCCATGAGCGTCGGCATTCCGACATGCCCCGAGAAGAAGAAGTCCCCTCCCACGAAGTAGTGCTTGATGAACCATGGCGCATTCGCCGGCACGATCTCTCCGGCAGGGAAACCCAGGTGGGTCAGGCATACGAACAGCGAACGGACGATGAAGAAGAGCGCCAGCGACTTGATGACCACCGGGGTCTGGTAAGGCCACGCGATGCAGCCCGCCATGACCGCCACCACGAAGGCAAGAGGTCCGTACGCATACCAGAAGAAGACGTTCCGCGAACTGATGCTTGAAAGAACCAGGTCGGAAACCGGCGCGCTGGCATGCGCCGTCGCATAGGCATTGGCAAACGACCCCGCAAGAAAGCTGACCAACAACAACAGAAAGCTGAAAATGATCGAGTTCAGGAACTGGTGGTCGGAAGCAGCCCTCTTCCATGAGAGCTTCCATGCTTGATATGATTCGAGCAACGCAGTCATATAGGAAAACTATACCACAACTGCAAAAATAAGTTACTTCTTGTCATCCGCGTGCCATATCACCGACCCTGCAGGGAGGGCCTGATAGTCGCTTCCGTCAATCTGTCGCGTGTCCGGATGGAACGTTCCGGTGCTCTTGTTGAAACTGATGATGATAACTCCTGGAAGCTTCCCCGTGCCATCAAAATTGGCTGTTGTTTTCACCTTGATTACGTTCCAACCATCCTGCGAAAGTTTGTTGACATGGGCATTGGCGTCCTGTATCAGCCTGTCAGCCAACCTAATGGCATCCCCCTTCTTCATGGCTGGAGCATCTGCGAACGACCTGCCCCCTTCCTTACACTCTTGGGAGTGAATCCCCTCTGCCGCATATTCCTGAAGATTTCGCATTATCTGTTCATCATCCACCGCAAATTTACTGCCCTTTTCATTGTCCGAATAGTTGAGTCCATGACCCTGTTGACTCTGGTTGCGATTATCCATGTTCACCATCGGTGCCGAATAGCGATCCTGATGGCCGTAGTTGCGATAGCCCTGGGCAGCTACGTCACCTGAAGCCGTCAACATTTTAAGCGCCAAGGCAGCCGTAAGGACCGATGATCCGTCGATGAGATGCCTTGATTCTTCCGCCTTTTCCGTAGATTCAACCGATTTTTCTTTCTTTTTTCCGGGCCATGATTTGTTGTCCAGAGTGTTCATGCCTGGATTATATGCCTTACCCGGCCCAAATGCAAAGACGTTACGGCTGCCGCATGACTCTCACGGCGGAAGCCATCATAAGCGGAATCACGATGAACATCAGGCACTCTGACTCGAACCCTTGGCGGAAGACCAGTGAAAAAATGGCTACGACAGCAAGGAGCACGATCGCAATCAGCACGACATATTCGACATTCTTGAAAAGAGAGGCAACCAGGAAAACGCACAGCACTCCGGCAGAGGACCATGCCGAAAAGCACAGCGTGATTATGAGCAACGCCACACCGGCCACCCAGAACAACAAGTCCTGCCCGGACGGCCGCGGAACAATGGTGTCAGAAGCACGGCCGTTGCGCATACGATTCCGAAGATCGAAGCGGGCGATGAACCTGCGGACATCCGGTTTGTTTCCCCATACCAGAAACGCAATCACAACAGCGGCATGGATCGCCAGATAGAGAATGAGTATCCTGAAATCGACCAGCGCAAAGAGGCTGCCTCTCAAAGCCAGCCGGCCGATAAATAGGCCGAGTGCGACAAGTACGGCGATAGGAAAACAGCACACGTAATCGTATATCATTTCCCGGATGAAATTTTTCAGGGATTTGTTGTTCATAGAGAATTCTTGTCGAGACGATAGAGGCGGAGCGTTGGCCCGTCAAACACCAGATGAACGTGCGGTAAGGTCCCCACCCAGGAGTATTCGTTCCAATCGGCATCCTTCGCGACGATGATGTAACCGATTGAAGGAGCCTGACCGAGAAGCACCTGCGGTGCAAGACCTTTGCTAACGATCCATTGTTCCACCGCAAGGCTAGTAGGATTCCCGCTGTTGTCGTAGATTCCGTCCCACTCTATGTTCGCCCCCTGCAGGACAGGGCAGGAAAAGAACTGGTTCGCTGGATTCTGCACCACTTCGCGCATCCACGAGAACGACATGTACATGTGCCACGGTAGGAAGAGGGTTGAGGCATCGCATTTTGGATTACCTTGGGAAATAATCCTATCGACGCTTTTCCAGTCGTTTGGATAAGGAACCGGATGGACCTGTCCGGCAAATCCGAAAAGAAGGTACGGGGCCTGGACAATGATCGCGCAGGCGACAACTAGCGAAACGGCGTACTCGACCATTTTGCCCGAACAGCGATCATAGAGCCAATCGAGCCCCGCTGGCAGGAACATCGCATAGGCAAGGACCACGCACCCGATCCATTTTCCCGTTTCGCGCATGCCGACGTAAAACGGGATATGGGAGAACAGCCAGAGGGTAACCGCTCCCGAAGCAGCCGATTTCACGCCCAGTGCAAAAAATAGTCCAAAGGCAAAGAGGAGCATCATGAAGATCGCAAGGCGCCTTCTTTTCTTCTCCCTCAAAAGAAGCAACGCCCCGACGCCAATGATGGGAAATACGATGATGAACCCCCTTCCCCAAAGGGTTTTCACTTGGGTAGTGTCAATGAAACGATGCTGGTCCTTGCCCCAGAATCCCGACATCATCGCCCCTAAAGCAACTGATTGGGCGACGGTATTCCCCGACATTTGAAACGATACCAGATCCTGTCGGGTAATCGAGGAAAGAAGAGACTCCTTCGCATTTCCCTTCGTTACGATCGTCGCACCGAGCCATGTTCCATTGATAAGAATGCAGATGCCCACTGCGGCAAGGATGTTTTTCCAGAAACGCTTCTTCCCCACTGCCTCCTTCCATGCCGGAAAAAAGCAGAAGGCCGAGACGACGCCAGCCAACACTATGAAGAAAAGGAACTGGTTGGAAAAAAGCACTGCCAATCCCCAAAAAAGTCCGAGTGTCACGAGCTTGGGATATTGCCTCTCTTCAAGGAAGCGGACAAACGCGACGATGTCCAACATGAAGAACGCCAGTCCCAACACCACTCCGATCTGCCCGTACATGATTCGCTCATAGACGAAAGGATTGAACAGGGCAAACAGACCGGAGAGGAAGACAACCGCCTTCTTCGTGGAAAAAAGTCCTGCGATCCTGTTGCCGGAAAAGAGCAGCAGGTAAGCCGTTGCAGCGAGAAGGAATTTCTCGATCAGGGCCGCAGGAATCACGTGCGAAAGGAGGGAAAAAACCGCATTGAACAGGAACCAACCGCTGGTCGGATCGAGCGTCACGTGCGGACCGACCACATAATCTGTAAAAAACAAGTATCCCGGTTTCAAGAAAAATATTCCGACGACCAAAAGTACGACAATCGTATTGGCGATGATCAGGTATCGTTGTTTTATGGCTCTTACATTCATAGTGATTTTTTAAGAATTCTCAGGCAATAGCCGAAGGCGAGAAGTCCTCCGATCCCCAGGAGAATGCCTACTGCGGCAAGGGCGTAGATCATCCCCCGCTGTCCACGATTATACAAACCTGATTGCGGGGTACTCATAATCGCGATCTTGGGATGAAAATCGGTAAGAGGAAGCCATTGCCCCTGACCAAGAACCGTCATGGTGTTTTGGCGTGCCAGGCATGCAAGCGGAACCTGTACCCCGAGGTACCGGTTGCCATCGGAAACATCGAGGACGGAATGGATTCCCTCGAGAGACACCGTGCAATGGTTCAAGGTGAAATTCGGAACTCCTTCAGAGAAAGATGTGGGAGGCGC
>CAIXMG010000103.1 GCA_903920485.1 uncultured bacterium | reverse complement strand
CGAGATCATGATGAACGTCGAGATGAGAATCGCCTCGAGCGACACGATCATGGTCAACAGTCCATACGGAAACGGTTCGACCTTGAATCCGATCCACATGGCGAACCAGACGATATGGACGACCACGAACGCCCACGAACCGACCAGCCTGGTAACGGTGTCGGCCAAGCGCGTCGAAAAGTCCCGTGAATTTTCATGTTCCTCGTGCCAGTTGATGGGGTGTTTGGTCATAGGTGTTATTCTTCGAATGTCATTCGCTGGTAGATGGCACGCGTCGTTTCGACGTCGCGCATGCAGTAGTCGCAGATGTCCTTTACCTTGCCGTCCTGGTAGAACTTCCAGACTTCGGATCCGTCGATGCCTTCCTTGGGAGTCGGGATGCCGAGAGCGAGTGCGATGTGCTCAAGTCCCACCTTGCCGCTGCCCCAGTTGGACCATTCGCACATGGTGTCGAAGATGGGGGCACTTTTATACCGGGCGAATGTCAGGAACTTGCCCATCTCCCATGGCTTCACGCCGGGAATCTCGAACCGGTTCCAGGTCGGCTTCACGCCGAGGATGATCGAGCGCTGCAGGATGAACCGCAGGTCGAATTCCATGATGTTGTGACCGACGAAGAGGTCAATCTGCTTCGCGACGAACCAGAAATCCTCGAGGGTCTTCTTCTCGTTGCCATCGTTGCAGATGACACGAGTTGCTTCGTCATTGATGGCGTATGCGATGCAAAGAATCCGTCCGAAGGCACCGTCAAAACCGGTAGATTCAATATACTTTTCAAGTGTTCCAATTTCCGCGATGGCGGCTTCCTTGTCCAGATTTTTCTCTTTCATTTTCTTGCCAAGTTTTCGCTCGTACAGGTATTCCAAAGGCTTGTGCGAGGACTCGTCGCATGGGATGGTCTCGATGTCGAAGTAGAGCTTTTTCATAGGTAATGGCATTATAATCATTTTTTCAAGGAAAACAAAAAGGGTTGGGAGGGTGACTAATTCACCTTCCCAACCACTACTATGATGGTAAACCTGTTTTCTGTCGGCTTGCCATGCTTTCTTTCGAACCTGCGTATATCGCGAATTGCAAGCCAGAGGCTCGATTTCTTACATGGCGGCATTTGGCGGTGCCTCATCTTGTAATAACGCTCAAGTGTCAGAAGATTGGTATCTGCACTGAAATGGGCTCGTCTGATACTTGCATAACTTTCTACCGGCTTGCATCCGAAGTCGACGAAGATGAGGGCTGCGGCTGATATGCAAAAGTAAAATGCCATTACGATGAATGTAATTAGGTGAAGATTATGCCTGACATAGATGATCAACAAAATCTCACTAAGAATGCACAGGATCGCGTAACGGCTTACCGTGTTTATAAACAATAGGCAGATCCAAACGCGTGTTTTTTCGAGAAAAGAACGAGTGTTCATGGTATGGGGGTTTTAGGGTTATCCAAACAGACTTGCCGTATCTTCTTGGATAACCTCAAAACTCCCAGATGAAAAAGTTCTTAAGTAGAATAACATTTATTATGAATAAGTCAATTACTTCAAAAACAGCCTCACCAACTTGATCTGGTCAAAGGAATAGTCCTCCCCTGCCTGGTCAAGGTACCGCTTCACGGGCGTGAGCTTAGCCTCGATAAACGGAACGCCAGCATCTTTTGTTGCAAGGAAGGCCTCCTTGATTTTTTTCGTGTCCGAACGGTTGGGTTTTACCTGCTTGAAATCGATCGGCCAGCCCAGTTCTTTTGCTTTGGACAAATGGTCGATGATGGTTCCCGGAACCACATCGCGCTCCTTAGCGGCTTCGGCAACGGTCATCCCCTTCTTGATCAGCTCGTACGACAGCTCGTGAGTCTTCTGGGTCGAGACTTTTCCTTGGAATCGAGCTTCCTTGACGGAAAGCTTCTTTGCAATCAAGTTTCCACCGGAGCGCGTGATGAATTCCTCCTGCTTTTCGCGAAGAGTGCTTCTGGCGTATTCGGCAATCCGCATTGCGGCGCGCTTGGACAGTTCCTGTAGCGACGTGTCGATTTGGTAGACGCGTGGATCGATAGCCAGCGCTGACTGAGAAAATCCGACCAGGTGAAGACCAGAAAGCCTTCGGACACGCGAAAGTGCCACATAACCCATGCCATACGTGAACGTGCGTGACAGGTCGATGACGGCCTCGTCCAGGCTCATTCCCTGGCTTTTGTGGACGGTAATGGCCCAAGCGTGGCGAAGTGGTACTTGGGTAATGGATGCCAACACCCTTCCGTCATCCTCGATGGACCAGGTTTCCCGATCGACGACAACCGTCTCCCCTGTCAGCGTCTTTACAACCGGTACGCCCACGTCGTCAAAGCTCTCGACGATGCCGCGGGTCCCGTTCACGTATCCTTTGTCAAAGTTGTTCTTCACGAACATGACCTGCGCGCCGACTTTCAATTTCAAGCGTTCAGGAGCCAGGCAGCTTTTCTTCAGCGTCTCGATGAGGTTCTCGCGACCCTTCACGGTCATCTCGAAGAGTTTTTCTTTTTCATCAAGCCCGGCGAGCGCGCGGTCGTTGATCGTATCCACATCGGCGTTGTGCGTGAACAGCTTCGTCATGGTGCCGAATTCCTCCTCGTCAAATTCCTTGATCCGTTCCTGAAGCGTGTCCAAGTGATGGTCGTTGATGGTGTTCGCGCGAATGGCATTGAGGATGTCGGTGAAGGCGTCATCGTCCTGACGATGCTGTTCCGTGATATAGCAGATGGCAAGGTTCATATTTTTCCATGCCAGTGAGTCTACCACCATGTTATTCGAAGAAGTGTCTCCCCCTTGCCAAGGGGGAGTGCCCGAAGGGCGAGGGGGTATCGGTGGAAGCTGAAAAAGATCCCCGGAGAGAATAATTTGAATACCGCCAAAAGGCTTTTCCGGTGCACGCTTGAACGATCGGCAGATGCGATCCAAATTATCGAGGAAATTTCCGGAAAGCATCGAGACCTCATCGATGATCAGGACCTTCGCCTTGTCGTAGCGGTCCCAGAGGTACTTCTTCTCCTCCATCTGGTCGATGTCATAGTCGGAGACGTAATCCCGAATGCCAAGGCCGGACCACGCGTGAATGGTCATTCCGCCCATGTGGGTTGCTGCAATCCCGGTCGATGCTGTCACAGCGACTTCGATGTCGTGCTCGCGCAGGTATTGGATGAAGCCGTTGAGGATGAATGTTTTTCCTGCACCGGCACCTCCCGTCAGGAAGACATTGGTTCCCATTTTCATGATGTCGAGGGCATCGCTTTGAGTCATGGGGTTATCTTAGCACGGTCGTTGCCATATCGGATATTCCAACCTTTTTCTTCACATCCTTCATTTCATCTTCAAGTATTTCAATGCGGGTGCCGTGTCGTCTTTCAATTCGTTCAATGTCTTCCTTGGTCGCGACCTTTTCAAATGCTTCCATGACCATGGAAGCGAACTTCTCGAAGTCGTCCTTCGTCGCAAATTTTTTTGAGAGGTTTTCAAGGTCTTCTTTTGTTGCAAAACGTTCCAAGTCCTTTTTGGTCGCGAATTGCTCGAGGTCTATTTTGGTCGCAAAGTTGCTCATGTCAATGGTGATGATGTTTTCTTTCATGTAAAAAGTAGAAGGATTAGATGAGTAGTGAAAGAATTATATTCCCTCAAAAAGTTTCCGCAATGTCCTGCCCCAACATTTTTACGCTATCTTTACTTTTCCTTTAAAACTTGCCAAAT
>CAIXMG010000102.1 GCA_903920485.1 uncultured bacterium | reverse complement strand
GTCATACCCCGGTGTGCATATGCTCACTAACACCTGCACGAAAGACGGTACCTGCATAGAATTCGGTACAAGTTATTCCAATGGGCTTGTCGGGATGGATATGAGTAACGTATCGGCAAACTCGCTCATGGGATGCGGATTTATCTGCAATTTCAAACAGCTGCTGGAGGTTATCTGAATCTTATAATAGTTTGCGATTCAAAGGAAAAGAATTACACAACCCTCTTACTAACAGAGGGTTGTTTTATTTTAAAAAATGAACGTAGGAACTTTGACAATTAATAAGGCTTGTCATACTCCTTTTTCAGAATCCAGACCAAATACTCCAATTCATTCTTTAACTGGTTCAGAAAGACCATATCGAAGTCCACTCGAGATTTCAGCCTTATTTTCTAATGGTTTTTAGACGGATACTTTGGTCTAATTCGAACCGATCGGTTTTTTCGTAAACAAAAATGCCGCTACTAAACTTCGCGGCATCTGCTATAGGATTTTGAGAACGAGGTCGATCCAAGGAATTTCATAATCAGTTCCCGTTGAAACCGCCCTCGCCTTTCCCTTCCCGTCTGCGGTGTACTTCTCCAAGAGGACATATGTCTCCTCTGGGTACCTCATTCCGTCCTTGCGACAACAGTCGAAACCGTTCATGGGAAGAAGAATGCATTTCTCCCCATCCTTTAGTTCCGAAAAGGATATGGCTCCGCGGGTGTATTCGCGGACTTTTTGCTTGATCCTATTCTGGAGAAACGCGATAGCAACATCATCGTCATCCATCTTCCTGAACTCCATAAACAATTCGATTATCTCGTCGTAGTGCTTGTCGTCGATGCTTGGCATGTTTCCTCGTTTTGGTGAAAAAAGAACTAACGCCGCGAGTATAGCGAATTATTGACATAAGTCAATACGCATGCTAAATTCACCGAGAGGCTGTATTTTCAAAACCAAGCTACTCGAAAGAACTAGCTTCAAAAAAAGGAGATTACATGACAATAATTCTGACGCTTGGAGTGTCTGGTACTGGCCCTTATGGGCAAGTTAACAGCCTCAGGGCGAGCATTAGAGACTCTAAGGCACATCTTCACAACATGGAAATGGGAGCCGAAAGAAAAACCAAAACCGCTACCAAGCTTTACGAAGACGCTATCAAAAAAGACAGGGCTCAGATTAAGGAAATCTTAGATGGAGAAAAGAAGAAAGAGAGCACGAAGAAACCCTGACTTCTGTAAAAGAACTGCACAAGTAAGCTTCCGCTGGTCGGGGGCTTTTTTATTTCTTAAAAAAAGACCGCCCCTACAAAAGGGTGGTCAAGCTTCATGCAGTTGAATGTTTCGATCGACACGCTCTCTTCCTCTCGAACAAATGGGACAAGGTGCATCCCAGAATGCCCCCAAGCACGAGCGGTTCAACCAAATTGGCAACAAGTGTACTCTCGGATTGAGTTCCTGGTGTTGTCCAAGATACATACACAAAAAGCGTGGTGAGTCCGGTAGCAACGGCTCCCATGACGAGATATCGAAATCGCGCAAGGTGCATCTTGGTCTCCTGCCAAAGGAAAACAAAGTCGAGCATCGTGTGAAATCCGTAAAAGAGATATTCTTTTACGGAATATGTTCCATGATGAGCATACTCTGACCATTCGATCGCCATGTGAATCACAAGAAGAATGATCGTACCGTATCCGCCACGCATGTGAGCAAATAGGGCAAGGATCATGCCGATTGCCAGGCCAGTGATTGTGAGTGACGAACCGAAATGAAGTCCGGTAATGTGATATACGAGAAAGAACAGGTACACCACAAGAAATCCTCTGAAAAACTTGTTGCAGTGTTTCTGCATATCATTTTGTTTAATCGTTATTTAAGAACTATCGAGAGTCAGTATATTACAGTTGCAAGTTACTTGCAACTGTAATATGATGCCCATACCATCCTGTGATATAATTCCCCCATGGAACAGCAGACCCTCGCCATCCTTCATAACGCGAACCTGAAGGCGACCGCCCCGCGTCTCGCCATTTTGAAGGTGTTCGCGGGCAATCACCTTCCCATCAATGCCGAGCACATCTATGCCAAGGTAAGGTCCTCGAACATCAACGAGGCGACCGTGTATCGTACCCTTGCATCGTTTGAAGAAAAAGGAATCGTCAAGCAGGTGGACCTTCGCAAGGATTCGACCTACTACGAACTCGCAAGCGGACACCATCATCACCACATCGTCTGCACGGACTGCGGGAAGGTGGAAGATTTCGAATCCTGTTCCGTTGATAAAATATCCGACAAGGTCCTTTCCCAATCGTCGAAGTTTTCCGTCATCAAAGAGCATTCTCTGGAGCTTTTCGGCACCTGCAATGCCTGCGTCAAAAAATAATATGCGCTTCCCCCTCGACCTGAAAAAAATAGGGTGTCTGGTGGTCATCTTCATTTCGATCGCGGCCCCTTTGGCGTTCGCCACTCCCGCAAAGGCTGACGAAGCGGCCCCGGATACCGTCACGAACATGGAAGCCCGAGTCGTTTCTATTTCAAACGACCACATGGAAGACTTACCAGGTGGCAACGGAGGAACCGTTGAGGTGCAGACCGTCCATGCGGTGGTGCTTAACGGCGCCGAAAAGGGTAATGAGATATCGATCGACAACGACTATACGCCCCTAAAGCCGGGGACCAGAATCTATGTCCAACATGACATCAATGTCTCGGAAGGGTTCGATCATTATCAGATCACCGACATCTACCGGCTCCCTGTCGTGTTCGGCTTCATAATCCTGTTCATCCTTTGCGTGCTCGTATTCGGAGGTATTCAAGGGATCCGCGGACTGATCAGCCTCATTGGAAGTTTCGTCCTTATCTTTACGATCCTGCTTCCGGGTATCTTGCACGGGATCTCCCCCGTTTTCCTGACACTGCTGGTATGTTCGCTCATCATCGTGGTCGGATCCTACGTCACGCACGGATTTAACAAGACGACATCCTCTGCCGTCATCGGGATGATCGGGACCGTCGTGTTCGTGGGAGTCCTCGCATGGGTCGGCGTTCACTTCGGACACCTGTCCGGTTTTGAAACAGAAGAGTCAGCCTACCTGAACATCAACACCGGCGGCGTGATCGACTTCCCGGGACTGCTTCTCGGAGGCATGATGATCGGGCTCCTTGGGGTTTTGTACGACGTCGCGATCGGACAGGCCGTATCAGTGGAAGAGCTGCATCATATCGCGCCCCACATCCCAAGGCCGACCATCTATAAGCGAGCTTTGCGCATCGGACGCGAGCATGTCGGCGCGCTGGTCAACACCCTTGCCATCGCGTACGTCGGCGTATCGCTGCCGCTCCTCCTCATGTTCATGACAGGCGGCAACGGAGGCCTCTGGGCAACCATCAACCGCGACCTGTTTGCCTCCGAAATCATCCGCACCATGGTGGGATCGATCGGACTGGTACTCGCAGTGCCCATCACCACGATGATCTCGACGATCATGCTGGTACATCCCAAGAAAGCTGCAGATAAAGAAGTCCTCAAGCACGAACAGCACGCGATTGAACACGCAGGACATCATCACCATTAACAAGGGACCTTACCCCCCCTAAAAACTCCAAGAAGCCCGAACATCCTGTCTTCTTCGCAAAAGGCCTGTATGCTAGTATTACTGGTATGCGAATGATTCACTCGTTGAGACAAAAAATAGAAAACGAACGGCACTCTCGGAACATACTCTGGAAATTTCTCATCCGCGCAAAGGACGCGGCCTGGAGGACTTACCTCTTTTCCTCCCCCTTTCCTGCCCGAGGAAAGGCCTTCCGGATCATCTATGAAAAAGGCCTGTGGCAACGCGGGTCGGGCACAGGTTCGTCTCCCGAGTATACCCTGAGATATCGCGACTTCCTGCAGGGCTTCCTGAGGGATCATGGCATAAAAAGCGTTGTCGACGACGGAGATGTCGTTGCTGCCGTTCACGTACAGGTACCTGCCTCCGACGAGGGTGGAGGAGACAGGATTATCCCCGACAGGAATAATTCCACATACGTTCGCATACCCGTACCCGTCGGTGCCATAGCCGTAGCCGTAACCCGTGGACTGATTTAGAGGGCTGCGCAGCAGAATAACACGGACGCTTATAACCTGCCAATGAAAAACTCAAAAGCCAGATGGCCGATGAGCGCCAGGATGACCGCGAGCACGACACTCGTTCCCGTGAAGATGTTTTTGAGCGCCCACCAAAATCCGTTCTGGTAGCCAAGACCCGTGCGGGTAAACTCACCCATCAGAAGGTTCGAAAAGAAGAGAAAGACGATGAAGCCCGTCTCGAGTACGGTTCTCCAAACGGGAGCAAGTCTCTTGGGTCGATGATAATCCTTTCGGTCTTCTGTCATACGCTATTCAGTCTATCAGCATATTTTCGTTTCGCCAAAAACTTTATAACGCATCTCTTGTCAAGATCCTTCCCTGCACCACTTCTCGATGTGGTTCGTATAGCACATCGTGAACACGAAACGACACCTTATTATCGGCTTGGGTACGGGAAGAAGCGGCACGACATCACTGGCACACTTGCTCCATACTCAGCCCTCAAGCTTTGTCGTTCACGAGGGAAGCCTCAGCCGAACCGTGAACGGAAAAAAGGAGTCGTACAATCAGCTGCTGCCGTGGAAGAAGGACCCTTCCCTTCTCGACGGGTTTTTGAAGGAACTGGAACAACAGGCCGGCGATGCCCATTTCTACGGCTCGGTCGGCTTCTACTTCCTTCCCTATGTCGAGGACATTCTCGAACGGCATCCTGATACCAAGTTCATCGTTTTGGCACGCCGACGCGAGGAGGTCGTCAGAAGCTTCTCCCTTCATTCGGGAGAATGCAACTGGTGGATGGACCATCAGGGAAAGGGATTTACCCTCGACCCCATGTGGGACGTCGCCTTTCCCAAGTTCAAGGCCTCGACCAAGGAAGAAGCCATTGCCCAGTACTGGGATCTTTACTGGAAACGAAGCCTCGAGCTTGAACGCAAGTATCCGCAGTCGCTCAGGATTTTCGAGGTGTCCTCCCTCAACACGACTGACGGCATCCATCGGATCCTCGACTTTGCCGGCTACCCGAACCACGACCGATTCATCGAGGTCATCCACGACCACAGCGTCTATGCCCCGCTCAGGATCCTGAAGCGATGGGGGCGTTATCTCAAGTTAGACACCGTCTACCGTTTTTTCAAAGGAAAGACCGCGGCAACCGCCACGGCACACAGGTAGATAGAATTACTTCTCCAGGATCGCAAGGATCTTGTCGAGTTTTTCGGTTTCGATCGAATCAAGGCGCTTCATGAGGGTCTCGACATCCTTCTTCGCTTCGACATTCGTCTCATAATCGGCATCGGCACGCAATTCCGAATGTCGGCTCTGCAGGTTCTGACCGACCATGATGATCGAAAGAAGCACCAGCTGGAGGAATGTCTGCGCGATCCACGAGATCGTCGTCGAGGTTCCGCCGTGAATGGCTTCCGGAAGGCTGATAAGCGCCAGAATCGTGAACGCGATCGCGCACCACATGGTCCCGACGATGTTGGTAATGAAAATGGCTGCCTTGTCCAGAAGGGTAAGGCTATCCTTGTGAATTTTGTTTACGTTCTTTATCATGTCCCCATGATACCACGAAAGGATGACGCTATCCACACCCTTCCCCGCGATCCCCTGTCCCGTGTTATAATCGACACTGGGAAAAGAAGAAACGGAACAACGGAACACTTTTCTCGTCGAACTTATTACGCAATTCACTAATGTTATTTACCAAGAAGCTATGTCAAACACCACCAAGACCATCATCGCGGTCGTCGTGATCATCGCGGTCGTCGTGATCATCGCGGTCGCCGCAGGATCCCACAACGACGCTGCCACGACCGATCAGTCCGCACCGGCAACGACCCAGACCTCGGACGCGACCGTGACGTCCACGACCCCGCAAAGTGCCGTCAATACGAACTCGAGCGTCGACTCGGACATGACAAACATCGGTGCCCAGATGAACGACATGCAGGGCGACACCGCAAGCGTCAATTCGACAACGACTCAATAGCTAATTTCTCCCTATCACTATGAACAAGAAAACCTTAGCAGTACAAATGGCGACCGCGTTCGCAGCCATTGCCATCGCAGCAGCTCCCGCGTTCGCCCTCACGCTCAACGCCGCAGCAAGTATTCCTGCAGTAGGAATAACCATTGCAACCAATGCCGACGCATCAGCATCAGGCACCAAGGCTCAGCAGCGAGGCGACATGGAAATTGACACGCGCATCACGGACCTTACCGCACTCGACACCCGCATCCAGGCCATGGCCCATGTTTCGGACAGCGACAAGTCAAGCCTTGACTCGGGCCTCCAGGCACAGATCAGTGCCCTCAACACCCTGAAGGCCAAGATCGGAAGCGACACGGACGCGGCTTCGATCAAGGCCGATGACGCTTCGATCACGAAGGCATACCGAATTTTCCTCCTCGTCCTTCCGCAGGGCCGAATCGTGGCGGCAGCCGACCGGGCACTCGACATCGGAACGTCGTTCGCGACGCTTGGTGCGAAGTTCCAGGCAGAGATCGGCGCCTCGACCGCATCAAGCATGATAACGTCGACGTGGTCGACAACGCTTGCCGACCTTAACGCCAAGGTTGCCGATGCGAACACGAAGGCCAACGCAGCAATCACGGCGACGGCAAACCTTGCTCCTGACAACGGCGATGCCAGCATCCAGATCAAGAATAAGACAGCCATCATTGCCGGCAAGCAGGACATTACCGCTGCCAACACCGACCTCAAAGCCGCATGGGCGGACGCACGGTCGCTCGCGAAAAGCCTCAAGGCAAGCGGATCCGTTTCCGCAAGCGCTTCGGGTTCGACGCAGTAATACCGTTATTCTAAAAAACACCCCGGGTGTTTTTTAGTTTGACTTAATATGTATTAAGTGTTATTATAAGTGAGTACCCCCTATTCATTCAAACAATAAAAAACAAGTTGCCATGAGTCACAACCCCCTTATCTCATTTGATCTTCCTTTTGAGGAGCTTCGTTCCACTCTTATGCAATCCTTCCAAGGAATGCATCATGTTGGCAAGGATGATGAACAAATGTCATTCTCAGAAATTCCAGAATTCTTAAGATTTTTGTATGCGATTATCAACGGACCGGTCAAGAAAGCCTATCAGGAAATTGGACCGGCCAGAAGCGCATCCAGCATCAAGAACTTCGACGAGACCTGGGACATCCAGGCAAAGTACTGGGCCATGATCGAGAGCTCGGCAAACTATGTCATGAGCTACGCGCTCCTTACCCACCATCTTTCCTTGGCACAAGACGATCGCGTCTTAAGTCTTGGGGCAGGTCCTGGCATCTATGAAACGTACATGGCCAAGACTTACACTCGAACATCATTCACCTGCAGTGATCTTTCCCGCGAGATGGGCAACTTTACCCGCTCGATCAGCGAAGGGATCCCCAACCTCACCATCACGCAGGCCAACATGACCGATCTTCACTTTGATTCAGGCTATTTCACCAAAACCTTCTGCAACAACGCCCTGCAATGGGTCATGCCAGAAAAGGTAGAAGCATCCCTCCGCGAAATCAAGCGAGTGACAAGAAAAAACGGAAAGGTTGTTCTCATTGTTCACGAGGAGGGCATGTCAGAACAGATTCAGATCGGGGACATCAGGGCAATGATAGCACCTCGCGGACAAGACTACGTTACCATCCGAACCATGTGCGAGAACCTCGGCTTCAGGAACATTCTGCCTTCGGCATTCATCGGAACAAACGCCGGCCAAACGGGAGACCACAGCCTACGCATTCTTTTGAAAATGGATACTTAACAACCGAATAAAAACAGCCAGTATCCTTTGGATACTGGCTGTTTTTGATACTTGACATTTATACTTAAACGGTATATAATGCACTCACAATTAAATAACCAAAAAAAACAGATAATAATGAGCAAGAGAAACAACATCATGAACCTTCAGGAATTTCTGGAGTTCGTGGAAACACACCCGAATGGTGCCGGTACTGAAATCCTCATCCTCAACATCGAGGACCGGGAAGAGAACATCATCCTCCAGTCATACCATATGCCAGCAGGCTGGAAGATGGTCTCCGTCACCACGATGGAAGAGGCAAAGAGCCTCTTGGGCGAGGACATCTATTTCGATAGCTTCCTCGCCGGGATCATCCTCGACGGCACCCTTGAGGAAGGAAATCCGGCTATACCGGAAACAATGCCGCTCCTGGAACTGCTTTTGGAAAAGATCCAAGTGACCTGTCCCATTGTGGCCTCTTCCACCTCTGACAAGCACTGTCTGATGATGGTGAAATACGGCAAGGAGCACGAGCATGTACCCAACCAGGTAAGGGAGTCAATCAACAAAGAAGACGCCGTGACCACACTGGCAGAAACACTATCGGTTCCCAAGTAAGCGCTAATGTCATGCAAGCCCCACACAAAAAAATGTGGGACTTTTTTATGGTTTACTTCTCCCCCTCCGCCAGTTACAATGTCCCCATATGGCCCACACCCACTATACCCGACACGGACACAAGCATCCCGTCACCCTCTTCCAGAAATTCAACCTCGTCGTGGTCATCCCCGTAGTCCTGATCCTCGTTTCGGCACTCATCCTCGGATTCCACTTCTCGCGCCTTTCGGGCGTGCCGTGGGGAACCTTGATCGCAGCATCGGGAGCGACCCTACTGCGCATGTTTCTCGCCTACCTTGCCGCCGTCATCATCGCGGTACCACTGGCCCTCTGGACACAGACCAGCCGGCGTGCCGAGCAGTTCCTCCTTCCCGTATTCGACGTCCTGGAATCGGTTCCGGTCCTTGTCTTCTTCCCTGTCGTGATCGTGTTCTTCATCAAGCTGAACTTCCTGACACTGGCCGCGATCTTCGTCATGTTCGTCAGCATGCTCTGGACGATCGTCTTCAACGTCATCAGCGGATACAAGGCGATTCCCCAGGACCTCTTTTCCGTGGCACATGTCTTTAAGATCAAGGGGTGGCGTTATTACTTCGAGATTGTGCTTCCGGCGCTGTTCCCCTCGGTCATCGTGGGATCGCTGTTGGCATGGGCGGGCGGATGGAACATCATCATCGTGGCCGAAGTGCTCCATACCTATGTCTCAAGCCCGGTCCGCGACCTTTTCGGGATCGGCAGCATCCTGGTGAACGCGTCAGCCGGCAACGACCGCAGCCTGTTCATCGGTGCTGTCATCGTCATTGTCGCCACGATCGCGCTCCTGAACCTCGTGATCTGGCAGAAACTGCTCGGCCTGGGCGAACGGTTCAAGTTTGAATAGACACCCCCTAACCCCCTCTAAAAGAGGGGGAACAGAACACTTATGGAATCAATAATCACCTTTAAAAATATTTCCAAGGACTACGGAACGACACGTGTCCTTCACGATATCAGCCTTTCTATTCCGAAGGGATCGTTTACGGTACTCATCGGCCCTTCGGGATGCGGCAAGTCAACGCTGCTCAAGATGCTGACCGGCATCGAACAGCCCACCTTCGGATCAGTAACGGCTCCCGCAACCATGACGATGGTCTTCCAGAACGGCAGCCTCCTGCCATGGAGGAACGTGCATGACAACATCATGCTGGCCCTTGAAACCTCATCGCTGAAGGACCCCGAACGGGAGACCGCGGTACGGGACGCTCTTGAGATGATGGACATGACGCCGTTTGCGAAATCCTATCCCCGCGACCTGTCCGGTGGGCAACGTCAGCGCGTGGGCATCGCTCGCGCGATGGTCTCGAACCCGGAAGTGCTCCTCCTTGACGAGCCATTCTCCGCTCTTGATGCGGAAACGACGGAAAACCTTCATGCGGAGCTCCTCAAATTATGGAAGGAGAAAGGCCTTACCATTCTGATGATCTCGCACTCCCTGGACGAAGCCGTCGAACTGGCC
>CAIXMG010000101.1 GCA_903920485.1 uncultured bacterium | reverse complement strand
GGATCCCTTGCCTTCCCCTTCAGACATTGCGCGAATGGTCCCTTTGTGCAAATCCACCAAACCCTTCGTAACTATATTTTTTGCCATGAAAAAATTATATCTTCTAAAGCTATATTAATTTCTTACTGAAAAGTCCTAATCCGGAGCCTCCGCCGTCTTGCAGCTTTCCTGGGTTGAACTGGACGACTCCGCGGAAGAGCTTGTCAAGGTTCTCCTGCAAGCGAATTAAATAATAACATTCTCTATCACTTTATTCAGTCATACGCAAGCTGCTTACTGCAGATATTCCAATCCCAGTGTCCTGCACAGTAATCTGGAAGCTCTCTTCGGTTGGGATGACTTTCAGAACGGTGCTCGCAGAGGTTTCCGAGAAGGACGAGGTAACCGCCTGCATCTGCTCGCCGTTCTGGAGAGGGAACTCGTTCTGCACGATGTCCACACTCACCGTGACGGACCCGCCTGGAGGAGTGAACTTCAGCGCATTGGACACCAGGTTGCGGACCATCTGACGGATCTTCTGTCCGTCGGCATTCAGCAGTTCGTCAGGCCTTGATTCAGCCACGGACTTGTACACCAAGCTCACTCCCTTCTCCATCGCCTGGCAATTCATCGACAGAATAACAGAAGGGTATATTAAGAATATGTCTCTTATCATCATCTTAAAAATAAGGTGCTATTTGAAGGCAAATTACTTTCTCGTTGAAAGGAACGACGGCTCCCTGGACGAGGGCCCAGGGGGAAATAGGCTGCAGATCCACTTCCAAGATGCCGTTCTCGATCTTATCGTATGTGAGCATGTCGTTGAGGATGCTGATCGCCTCGTCGCAGGAGACTTGCGTGTCCTTGATGGTGGACAGGTAGTCGGAGTCCTTCACCTCTGTGCCTGACGGGTTGTCCACCAGCTCGTTGTTCAGCACCTTCAAGCCCAGGTATACGATGTTCAGAGGGGTGCGGATCTCGTGCGAGATATAGCGCATGAACATTCTGCGAAGAGCCAGCAAGTTGTCATATTCTCTTTTCTAAAATGAAATCAACTTCTTTACTCCATCAAAAATAAATATTATATTAGCAATTAAAACACCTTTAAATCGCTGGATTCGACTCTTGAAACTCGGAAGGTCACCACAATAATGGCTAAAGTACAGAGGGCAATCAAGTAGGAGTACAAGGAGAGAAAGTTAACCCCCAGCAGCGACCACGGAGACGCATCAGGAAGCGGAAAGTAATCGCCAAACCAGTCGTTAAGAATGAAAACAGAGTAACACAGCACGAAGACGCTGTTGTGAAGGACTCGGGTCTGCGACGCTTTGTCGGTGACATTTTGGCAGAATCTGATCCACCGAAAAATGGTCCATCCGAGCAGCAAGAAAGCGATCGATAGTGCAATATCAACTACGATTTGAGCACTCTGTTCGTAAGTCGGATCTGAAACGAACACTCCAACAGAACTAAACCAATTTGTAATCATAAACATAATCCCAATCCAAATAGTATTGTGTAATCCCCATATCGCGACATTCTGTCCGGCCATGTAGGACAGAAACGAGAATATGTATAAAGTATCCCGACAGCCGAACAATCCGGGCAGCGTATCATAGTCTTGGTATGGAAGGATGTAACAAAGGATAACGATATCAGGGACTACGAGATAGAAGAACACTTCCAGGAAAGGTATGAAGTACGTTAGTCGTATTCGTGTTTTAAGTATTTGCGAATTTGTTGGGGTGGTGAAAAAGAAAAATAGACCTTTCGAAAATGAAGAAAATGCAAATAAAATTTTTTATAAAAAAAAAAAGGAAGATT
>CAIXMG010000100.1 GCA_903920485.1 uncultured bacterium | reverse complement strand
TCGCCGTGTCGACGACGGAGACGGAGTCATCACCAAAATAGTTCACGTACAGGTACCCGCCCACGAGGGTCGAGGAGTAAGGAAAAATCCCCACCTCGATCGACGAGCAGCTGTAGTCCGCATATCCGTAGCCATACCCGTACCCATATCCGTACCCGTCGGTCCCGTACCCGTACCCGTATCCCGAGGACTGGTTCAAAAGGGTAAATGCCGACGAGATTGCGGGACCGAGGACGACGACGGCTGCCACGGCGAGTATACCGAGGACGAGGACCTTCGAAATGTTTGCCTTGAGGTAGTTTTTCATAGATGCGGCGATTATAACACGAAGACCCCGGCAGTTACCAAGGGAGAAAGTGGATAACGAACCCTACGCTAGCCTATTCAGAAGTTCCTTGGCAAGGAGCTCGGTGTTACGGGAGAGGTCGAAGTACTCCTCGGCACGGACACGATTCATCGAGCCGATACGGTCCCTCAACGAAGGGTCTTGAATAAGCCTCTCGAGGGTGTCTTCGAGATCCGATGGGTTGTCACATATAAGGTTGTGCCTGCCGACGATTTCCGGGATCGCACCGTTGTCGGAAGTGACAATGGGGATCCCGTATGCCATCGCCTCGATAAGCACGTTCCCCAGCTGCTCTTCCCACATATGAAACATACCAAATCGATAGAAATCCTGGCTCATAAGACAAAAAATGTCAGCCTCCTGATAGAACGCACCCATCCTTTCGGGAGAAACAAACCCATGTAATGCAATTCGAGAATTGTGAAGCGCCTCTATTGAACTGCGGAGCGGTCCTTCGCCACAGATGTGAAGCTCAATGTTGGAATGATACCGGGAAAGCGCATCAAAGGCGGTGGCTATCTGATCAATTCCCTTCTGCTTCGTCAGGCGTCCGCAAAAAAGAATTCTAATCGTGCCGGAACGCTTCGACCCCTCCATCGCCGAACGATTCGGAAGTACCACACCCTGATACACCCGGAAAATCTTTCTCTGTGGCACTCCGATCGCCCGCAGGTAATTCGAAGTTTGATCAGTAAACGCCCAAAACGCGTCAGCATGCTTGATTACGCAACGTTGGTAGCATGAAAAAGGAGGCAGGTATCGGGTAACATGGCGAGGCAATGTTTCGTACACCATGGGAACGCACAGGATGGATGGCTTGATCCTTTTCGCTTGCAATAGAAAATAATAAGAATAGCTCGAATACACTTCGTGCGTAATGATGACGTCGCATTTCGAAACGTGTTCCCGAATGGGATCAAGGCAAAAATACTTCACGTTCGTCGGGGAAAATGGCGACGGAGAAAAACCAACCAAAGGAGCAAATCCAAAAAACTTCATGGGAACTACCTTGATATCGGGATATTCCTTGAAAAAACCGATGTCGTTCTTCTCGTGCGTGAAGACGATGACATTAAAAAAAGACGAGAGCCCGAACAGGATTTTCAAGCGAAGGTCGGCGTATTCCTGCTGCTCAAGCACTATACCGACAGTTTTTTTCTTGGTACTCATAATTGGATTGGTAAGGCTGATTCCACGGGTTGTTGCGGGATCCCCTGCCAGAATAATTCCGCAACTCGCGCCCATGTGAAGACGTCCGCATGTTTTTTCAACGCCGCAAGGTAATCGGCCCGCCGCTCCGGGGAAAGTGAAAGGACGAAACTCATCCGCTCGGCGATCGAATCCTCCGAATGGGGGTCGAAACGAAACTCAGGAATCGGTATCACTTCTGGAAGCGAACTGACATCCGAAACCAATGCAATGGTTCCGGCGGAAGCGGCTTCAAGCGGCGGCATTCCGAACCCTTCGTAGAACGAAGCGTATACCAGCGCCACCGTATGAGCATAGAGGTACTCCAGGTGCTCGTCGCTGACAAATCCCAGAAAATGACACCTGTCGCCAATACCGAGGGCCACTGTGAGCCTCTTCAATTCGTCCTGGTCATGCCTTTCAAGCGAACCGACACAAACAAATTCCACGTCCTTTGCATCGGGATTTTCCTTGATGACTTTTGCGAATGCGCCAAGCACCCCCGAGATATTCTTCCTCTTCAGGTGCGTCACAGCCATGAGGAAGAAGGGCTGGTGCCTTTCGAACGAAGCCGCCGATCGGCGATGCCCCGTGAATGTGTCTACCCCACAATAGGTAACCATGATTTTTGCAGGATCGACGCCGAACAAGTGTATGATGTCCTTTTTGGTGCTTTCGGAAACGGAATAGATGACATCAGCCCTCCGAACCGACATTCTCAGCGTGATCTTGAAATAAAGATTGAAAATGAAAGAATAATTTTCAGGCACGATGAACGGCGCACAGTCATGCACCGTCAGCGCATAGGTGACACCGGGAACCTTTATCACGGGAAGCACATGAGCAGGTCCGTGATACACATCCGGACGCTCTTTCAAGATGAGGAAGGTCACCAGGAACAGGTCAAAAAAAACCCTCCCAAAGAATTCCGTCGACATTGGGATGACGCGTGTTCGCCCCAAAGTCCTCGAACGGTCCGCCTGAAAGAAGACAAGTTCCGTTTCAGGATGGCTTTTTGAAATTTCCCCGTACAGGTTCTCGATGTATCGCTGAATGCCCGTTTTGGGGGAAGTATAGATTCTTGAATTGACGCTTATTTTCATAGCCTTGTCTCACCATTATAAGTGAAGGTATTGCGAAAAGCGACCCCCCGTCTTACAATGAAATTCCATGAGTTTTATTCAAAAAGTACGACACTGCCTGGCAGGCAGTCGAGCATCCAACATCATACGGCTCCTCGAGCAGTATCAGAAGAAACACGGCGACTTCACGCTTGTGGAGACAGGCAGCATTCGAAACACCTCGGTCAGATATCAGAAGGACGATGGGCACTCGACAAAGCACATCTGCGAATTCGTCAAAAGAAATCCCGGCTGCACTTTTTATTCCGTCGACTTGGAAACGGGAACCTGCGATGCCTACCTCAAAACCAAGGGACTGCGCGAATACGTACATCTTGTGCAAGGAAATTCCCTCGACGTCCTGCCTACCCTCGATTTCGACATTGCCTATCTGGACTCGGACAACGACTCAGAATTGATCCTCAAGGAATTCATGATCGCGAAGAACAAGGCGAGGCTCATCATCGTGGACGATGTCGACCCGACGGATGCCAGCTTGAAGAAAGGAATCGAGGTGACGAAGTATCTCGACTCGAATCACTTGCCGTACATACTCCTGCCGCGACAACTCGTCTTCTGGAACGATGGCCAAGCTATCTGACTTTTGACTGGAGAATCTTGAAAAATGCCGCATACGTTTTTTCAAAGGTAAGTTCCGAACTGCGATGCCACGCGTTTTCCCGCAAGCGAGAGTATCGTTCCCGATCGCGGTAAAGTGACACTATTTCGTGCGCCATGGATGCTGGGCTGTTTTTCTTGCATACGACACCGGTAATTCCGTTTTTGGTGCTGTCGCGAAGCCCGGGAACGTCGTAGACAATTGCCGGCGTCCCTTGCGAATTCGCTTCTGACACGACCAAGCCCCAGCCCTCCTTTCTCGAAGTCACGAGCAACATATGGGACTTCTGCATCAGAAGAAGACGATCATCCAGCGAAACCCTTCCCAAATATTCTATTGACGAGGCACTGTCCGACATACGAATCGCTTTTAAAAATTTCTTTCCGTAGTTCGTTCCCCCGTCGTCGAGCGACCCGACCACCTTGAGCTTCAGGTCGGGAATCTCTCCCTTTGCAATTTCGAACGCCCTGACCACTTCGATCGGTCGCTTGAGCGAACAGATTCTCCCGACGAAGAGAAGCGTCGGATGTTCGTATTTCCGAATATCCGCAAGAGACGCGACTGGTTCACAATCGACCCCTTCCGGAATGATTGAAACATTTTTTGGCGAGAATCCGAACCGAACCAGCTCCTGCTTCGTACTTTCGGAAACCGTAACGGCGGTCGTTCTTATCGAAAGGACAAGGAACGTAACCGCTTCAAGGACATAGCCGATAATATTGACCGGGAAGCCTATCTGCCGGAACCATCCCTTGCCTGTGACATGATGAACAAGAAGAACGACAGGTTCCCTGACATACAGCGCAGCAAAGATGGGCAGCGCGTTCGACTCGTCTATCACGACATCCGCCCAACCGCGCAGGTGCTTGCGATAGTACCGAAACGCACGCACGTATACACTTGAACGGCTACCAAGGCGGATGACCCGGTAACCACCACTTACCGTTTCGTCGGGAACACAGCCGTCGTACCCTCCGACAATGAACACGACCCGGTGCCCGTCACGGACCAGTCGCCGCGCTGTTTCATGCGCTACGGTTTCAGCGCCTCCCGCAAGCGGATGCGACCGGTCTTTCCATGTGAACCAAAGGATGTTCATGGCAGTTCGACAAAGTTCACCTTTCTGCGGATCACGAAGTGCGGTCGGCGCAGCGATTGCGTCTGAATGTTCCCGATGTACAGGGCCATGAAGCCAAGACAGCACAGCACGAGGCTTATCAGGAAGACGATGAGAATGGAGAGCATGTCCGCTCCGGACAGCGACAGTCCCCAAGAAGTACGGATGATGAAATGAACCAGTATGACGAAGCATCCGAACAGGAACGAGAGGACCGTCGTGCACGCCCCCAGGTAGCCGACCAGCTTCAGCGGGAACAGGCTGTGCGTCGCGAACGAAGACAGCGCAAGGCGTATGAGCTTGATGAACGAATAGCCGGGATTGCCGCTTGCCCGCTGGTTGGAGGAGTACTTGACGTAGACCGTATCGTATCCCAACCAGTCGATCAGGCCGCGCGTTATGC
>CAIXMG010000099.1 GCA_903920485.1 uncultured bacterium | reverse complement strand
TGTCTTTGCAAACAATTTATATATACTGTGCACATATCATTAATCACCGGTCGTTACTCCTTGCCATGAAGAAATATTCCACCAATGCTTCATTTGCTAAAAAAATAATTCCTCTTGTCGCAATCGCTGTGATCGCAGCCTTTGGTTTTGTGGGAAAGAATATTGCCTATGCGTCACTGTCGGTAGGAGACAGCTACCAAGGCGGCATTGTCGCATATATCCTTCAGTCAGGAGATCCCGGATACGATTCCACGACGCAAAAAGGAATCATTGCTGCAACGGGTGACCAAAGTCTTTCGGCGCAGTGGAGCAATGTTTCTTCCATGCCGGTCGGGACAACGGGGACGGATCTTGGTACTGGCTTGGCAAATACGACGGCTATTATAAGCCAGTCCGGGGAAGTGGAAAGCGCTGCGGCAATTTGTCACTCTTACAACGGCGGCGGCTATAATGATTGGTATTTGCCGTCAAGAGATGAGCTTGGCAAACTTTATACTAGTAAAAATAGTATAGGAAGCTTTTCAATGGGCAGTTACTGGAGTTCCAGTGAAATTACTGCCGGTATTGCGTGGGCTCAAAACTTCAGTGACGGCACGCTGAACGGCAGCAATAAGATCGCTACCTTTGACGTGCGATGCGTCAGGCCCTTTGTTGCTGTTACAGATATTTCTTCCGCAGGCGTCACCGGCTTTACGGCGCCTGGAACTGCCGGAACGCCTCAATCTTTCGGCGATATTATTCCGGGGAGTTCCGAGTACACCGTGACGGGTCTTACGTGGTCACCAACTGACAATCCATTTGTTGCGTCTACTCAATATGTCGCAACGGTCACGCTCACTTCGGCTGCAGGATATGAATTTCCCGTTGGCGGCATCGCATCTCCGACGGCAGACGGCGGCGGAACCGTCAGTGCGGGAACAACGACGGGAACCGGATCAGGAAACACGTTGACGTTTACCGACACGTTTCCAGAGACTGCGGCAATTTCCAATCTGTCGCTCGAAACTGCGACGATCAGCGGATCGATGCTCACACTCACCTATAACGAACCTCTTGATCCAAGTTCGATTCCTGATCTGGGAGATTTTCTCGGTAACTTTATCCTTGATGTAAACAGCTCATCAGTTCCTTTGCAAAATATTACTATTGCCGATGACACGGTGGTGATCACGCTTTCCAATCCGGTTATGATGACTGATACAGTGGCGATAAGTTATACCCCCGATAGCAGTCCTCTTATGTCTTTGTCTGACGATCAAGCACAATCGTTTTCAAATCAAACCGTCACGACGACGCCATCTGCGCCTTTTGCAAGCGATGATTTTTCTGCAAATTCGGTTTCGTCATCCGAGATCGACCTGACGTGGTCCGCGCCATACGATGGTGGTTCCGCAATTACTGGATATGAAATTGATCGATCACAAGGCGGCGGACTGGGCGGAGGTGAAGCAACTTTTTCTCCTATCGCATATCCGTTAGCCGGCGATACAAGTTTTTCTGACACGGGTCTTCTACCTGGGACGCAATATAATTATGAACTCATTGCAATCAATGCGATTGGTCCCGGCACGGCTGCATCATACGCTGACGTTGATACAGATGCTGTATTTTCCGGTGGTGATGGATCACCTGATGATCCGTTTCAAATAACCACATGTACGCAATTTGAAGAGCTTAACAATGCGCAGCCTATTGGTGCACACTTTCTTTTGGAAAAAGATCTGGACTGTAGGGGTGAAGGAAATGCAATTACTATATCAACCCTTCCTTATTTTATGGGCCGAGTAGACGGCGGCGGTCATCGAATCACGATTGCAACGACCGATGGGGAAGGATTATTTTATGCCACCGGCAACCTCTTCACACTAGAAAATCTTTGGGTTGCCGGAACGATAACGGGCGCAACAGGAATTACTGGCGGTGTTGTCGACCGCGTCTTTGGAGGAAGCATATCGCACGTGAAAAGCACCGTGACGATAACGGGTTCAGGGGATATCGGAGGCATCGCAGGGGAAATGGCTCTGCCCGCGGCAACGATTCAGAATGTCTCTTTCGACGGGACGATAAACGCTTCAGGAGCCACCGACGAAATCGGCGGAATTATCGGGCGCGCGATACGCGGCCAATATATAAAAAATTCCTATTCCGCAGGAACGATTACCGAAACGGGGTCGAATGCGGACATCGGCGGAATTTGGGGATTTTCAGTTTCTTCGTTTGCGGGATATCCGTCTGATGATTTTTCTGTGACGGCAATGAGCGCAACAGGAACGAATGAAAAAATTGGCGGACTGTTTGGTTATGTCGGGCAGGAGTATTTTGGCTACGCTGATAATTTTTGGGACGTAACCGTAACAGGGCAATCAGGTTGTTCCGCAAGCGGAGTTACTTCGCCGTACGGCTGCAATCCTGAAAATGCAGATGGAAACAATCCCGACTTTTTCAAAAACACGTTACCTGGCGGACCCTTTGCGGCGTGGGATTTTGGCAGTACGTGGAAGACGGTTACCGATGCATATCCCGAACTCCGAGTGTTCGGCGTTGATCCCATCGTGACAAGCGTCACTCCAGCCGATGGGTCGACAGGGGTGAGCACGTCGCCTTCGCTCGTGGTCAACTTCTCTCTCCCGATGGATACGAGTTCGCTTGTCCTTGCATCTTCGCCTTGTGGCAATAATGGTTGTCTTTCATATACCGATGCTTGGTCGAATGGAAACCAGACGGTGACGCTGACGCCAACGACCGTATTGTTATCTAACACGGAATACCATGTCGAAGTGTATTCTGTGAGTAGCGCTGAAGAATTTTCGCTCGCAAGTCCGTTCCTCTGGTCCTTCACAACTGGTGCTGCTCCTGTTACTGTTAC
>CAIXMG010000098.1 GCA_903920485.1 uncultured bacterium | reverse complement strand
AATGCCTTCCGTTTATAAACGGAAGGCATTTTTTAATACTTGTTTTTGAGTTTCATTCCAGCAACGGCAACCATTCTTCCGGATAATCTTTTATCGTGATACCCAGCTCTTTTGCTTCGTTCCGTTCCCAGGTCGCCCCTTTCGAGCTTTGCCAGTCGGGGAGAAACAGCATGGTGTCGATGAGACCTGACTTGAAGATGCCGCGGTAGAAGACATGGAGGATGTCGTTGCAGTACTCCTTTCTCGCCTCGAAGGGTGCGGCAAGTTCGGCCATCTTTTCCTGGAAGGGGAATTGGTCGAAGACCACCAGCCCCCGTTCCTGGGCAACGCGTATCGCGTTTTTGAAGTATTCGCTGTTTGCTTGTACGGATCCTCTGCCGCCAGTGCTGATCGGCCCGCAGACCTGATGGGTCGGCTTGCCAAGTTCCGTCATTCGCTTGAGGATGGTGATGGCTATCGGCAGCATGTCCTCGAATGTCGTTACGCCCTTGAGGGCTTGCTTCTCAATCTCTGTCCAGTGGTCGTTGTTTTCCATGATGTGATTTTTTGCCATCATTCCATAAGCGGATATAAATGTAAAATACCCATAAAACAGCTTATTGACATCCTATAATTAAGTGATATGATGCAAAAGTTCATTCACCCTAAAATTTAATCATGGAAAAAACAGAAACGAAAGCAACGATCCTGATAACGGACGAGACGAAGCAGCGTATAAATCTGGAGAACTACAATACTCTTACAAGTGACCACAAGCAGAATGTCTTGTGTGCCATGATGGTTTGTTTCTACAGAGGCGGCGAATCGCCGATCAGTGCAGATCTTTTCTTTGCTATATATCAGTGGTGGGTTACTACCCTCTATCAGGGTGTGGTGGTAGATTTCGACACTTGTCCCGACTTCAGGGACACACAGCTCTTAAGAGACGCAGAGGCTCTTAGGGGAAATAAGGATGGAAATTTGCTTGATAGGCAGCCTGTTATGAGAATCGCTGAGATCATTTCAAACAATGACAAAGCCTTTCTCAAAGAAGTTGAGGCCCGTCATACCTATTTCGAACAGATGGTTCTCCTTTCCGCGTTTATGCCTGGTGTTCACAGCTAATTAAAAAAATAAAAGCCGGATTACGATGAGTGGTCCGGCTTTTTTATACCCAAATCCTCATGGATTTCTAGGTCAAAATATGCTAAGCTCATCCCATGCATTCAGTCGGCGATTATGTCAATTTGGGCTTGGTATTTATCGGTATCTACGTCCAGATCTTCCTCCTGTTCACCTATCTGGGTTGGGGGAGAAAAGCGAATAAGGAGCCTCACAAGGTCTACACTGACGCGGAATTGCCAACCGTGGGAATCATCGTGCCGTGTTGGAATGACAGCGACGGCGTGGCGCGAACGTTCGCGTCCCTTTTTGCTGCCGACTATCCGAAGGAAAAACTTAACATCATCTTCGTCGATGACGGATCAAAAGACGAGACGTGGAACATTGTTCAGAAGTACAAAGATAACCCACAGGTAAGCCTGTACCACAAGGAAAACGGCGGGAAGTGGACCGCGCTCAACTTGGGACTTGAAAAGAATACCGCTGACATTGTCGGGTGTCTTGACGCTGACTCGACCATTGAACCTGACGCTATTCGTCAGTCCGTATATCGATTTCTTGGGGATCCGAAGGCCATGTCCGTTGTGCCCGCGATGACCGTGGCCAATCCGAAGACTTTGATGCAGCATATCCAGAAGGTGGAATTCGAGTCGGTGATCTACCTGCGCGAGACCTTCAGCTTCCTCGACGCGCTGTTCATCACGTCGGGTCCGCTGTCGCTGTTCCGCAAGGAAGTCTTTGAAAAAGTCGGGGGATACCGATCTGGCCACCAAGGAGAAGATCTGGAAATCGCCATGCGTTTGCAATATAACCACATGAAGATCGTATTCAACCGAAGCACGCGTGTTTACACGGCTGGCATGAAAAGCTGGAAGACGCTCTTGAAGCAGCGAGTGCGATGGACGTACTCGTTCCTGAAGAATTCGGTGGAATACAAGAAGATGTACTTCAATCCCGACTACGGCCACCTGGGAATGTTCGTCCTGCCGGTCGGTTACCTGGGGAACATCGCGGCGATCCTCCTTATCCCGTTTCTTCTCTACAATATCATTCTGGGATTGTGGCATCTTGTCCATCCGATCCTGCTGGGCATCTATCCGCATTTCGGTACGTTCCACTTCAATCCCTTCTTCCTCAGTTTGACCGCACTATCGATTCTTGGTATCATCGCGCTTGCTCTCGGTTTCGTCGGCGTGTTCATCGGCCGGTCCATGTTGAAACAAAAAGTATGGTCGCTTGATCTCTTCTCTTACATCCTCTATCCGTTCCTCTCGATGGCGTGGACCGCAAAGGCCGTTTGGAAGACGGTTGCAGGACAGGCGGTAACCTGGCGCTAATCTTCTCTTACTTATTTTTTTCTTATGAAACGAAACGAAATTTTCAAATATGTGATCGTGTTGCTGGTAACGGCCGGGCTTTTCGCAACCATCTTTTACGTGACCGATGTCGCCAATGCGCGTCGTGTGTCGTCGATCCGTGTTGCGCAGGATACGATCGCGATCAACCTGCTGTCATCGGAAACTCAGTTTTCATTGCTTCAGAAAACGGACTGCAGTTCGGATCTCGAACAAGGACTCTTTCAGAACGACCTGAAGAGCGTCGGAGATCGTCTGACTTACCTTGAATCGACGGTGGGCAGCACTGACGACGAAGTGGTGAACCTGAAAAGGTACTACCAGCTTTTGGAGCTCAAGGACTACCTGCTCATCGACGAGCTTGCGGCCAAGTGCCACCTGAAGCCGACGACGGTCATTTATTTCACCAGCGATACCTGCGGTACCGACTGCGAACGGGAGGATGACACGATCAGTCAGCTTCGCGACAAGTATCCGGACCTGCGCATCTATACGTTTGATACCAGTCTTGATCTTGCGGCGATCTCGACCCTGCAGGACGTGACGAAGATTCCCGACACGGTTCCGTCGCTCGTTGTCGATGACAAGCCGTATCCCGGATTCCAATCCGTCAGCGATGTCGAAAAAGCTGCGCCGGAACTGCTGCCAAAGCCGGTTATCGTGAAGAAGAAATCTTCCGTTCCCAAGGTAGAAACTTCGTCCACCAGCGTGACGACTGCTTCTACGGCAAGTACCGATGCCACGACAGCGATTACGGTGACACAGTAAAACGCCTCAAAAATCCCGAAAGGGGTTTTTACGGTAACTTATCCAATTCCCGCATGATACTTTTCATATACTCAGGATGTCCGATGTCGTGAGGCGCATCTTTCACGATGACTAATTTTGAGTTTTTCGCCAAGCGAGCGGTTTCCTCACACCGCTTTTTTAGCTGGGGAAATTTGGTGCCTTCTTTCTCTCCGTAAAAAACTACAGACGGAATTTTTAACTCCTTAGCTGTTTCAATGGCGCTTCGGGTTCCTACTTCTTGGAATCTTCTTTTGCCAATGATTCGAAGGTCGATGGGCAGCATGGCTTTTATGTCTTCCTTGAAATCGGGGCTGAGTGAGCAGAGAAATGCTTTTGACGGGGCAAGTTCGGTGGCGGTCATGAAGGAGATTACGGCTCCATATGAAAATCCAAGAACGTAGTTTTTATGAGACTTGTGCTGATTGAAAAATACTTTGAACTGTTCAATGTAATCAGCCATTGTTTTGTTGTTCCAGGCTATCTTTACGCAGTAGACTTTGAACCCCTTCTTCTGAAGGTGTTTAACAAGCCATGTCACGCGAGGACTTTCGGTTGATTGTCTGAAGCCGGGAATAATGAAAAACGTTTCCTTCATAGCGAAAGTATAGCAAAAATCGTTGGCTTTGCCTTTTTCAAGGGGGTGGTATACTTATCCCATACCAGCCCAATAACCCTTATCGCTTCGCATTATGAAAAAGAACACGTGGCCATGGACCGTCGCAGCCGTTGTCGTCATCGCCGTCATTATCGGACTCATCGTCGGCCATGCCGGCCATGACAATACCTTCAAGGTCGGATTCGTCGGACCGCTGACGGGCGATGCGGCATCGTACGGAACTTCGGCACAGCAGGGTGTCGAACTTGCCGTTGCCGACATTAACAAGAACGGCGGGATCGATGGCAAAAAAGTGCAGGTCATCTACGAGGACGGCAAGTGCACCGGACAGGATGCCATTTCGGCAACGCAGAAGCTGATCAACATCGACCATGTGAAGTTCATCCTCGGTGGAGGATGTTCAGGCGAAACGATGGCCATGGGTCCGGTCGTTCAGTCTGCCCATGTATTGGCCCTTTCTTCGATGTCGTCCGATCCGCAGATTTCACAATTGGGTGACTATGTCTTCCGCAACCATCCCAGCGACGACGAAGCCGGCTTGGCACTTGCCAATTTGATCTACGTTACCAAAAATACTCCACAGGCAGCGGTCATTGCGGAAAACACGGATTACTCGCAGGGAATCAAGCAGGTCTTCGTGAACGATTATTCTCAGGCGGGCGGACAGGTTCCCGTGAATGAATCATTCGATACCGGCACGACCGACTTCCGATCGATTTTGGGCAAGGTCAAGGATTCCGGCGTAACGGCGGTCTTCGTCGATGCGCAGACCGAAGCATCAGGCATTCAAATTGTGAACCAGATGAAGCAATTGGGAATCACCGCTCAGGTGTACATTGCGTACCTTACGGGTGACAACATAAAGAAAGACCCTGCCTTCGCTGGAGCCATTGCCGTTGACCTTCCGGGACTTGGTTCGTCGACGCAGGCAAACCAGTTCAGCGCTGACTTCAAGGCGATGTTCAACCAGGATCCCAACTATCCGTATTTCGCAGCGGCATCGTACGACGCCCTTCACCTGTTCCGCGACGGAATTGCGAAAGTCGGTGACGATCCTACGGCCGTCTCGAAATACCTGTACGGAATCCCAAGCTATACCGGAGCTGCAGGAACGTATCACTTCGACAGCAATGGCGATGTCGTAGGAATCTCCCTCAGCATCAAGCAGTTGGTAAACGGGAATTGGGTGCTGTTGCAGTAAATCCTTTCTAAGATTATGAAACGAAAAAATCCTGTTGTCTTGGCACTGATAATCATCATTGTAGTTCTTATTATCGCCGGCATCGTCCACGGAATTGAGCGGTCGCGTCACGCGCACAGCGATTCTACCGTAACCCTTGGTGCGGTGCTGTCACTTACCGGCGCGGGAGTTCAAGATGCCGATACGGTAAAGGAAGGCATTGATTTCGCTATTGCTGACTTGAATAAGAAAGGCGATAACGTCAAAGTCATCTATGCCGATGACAATACCGATCCTACGAAAACCATTTCAGGAATCCAATACGTGAAATCCCAAGGCGCACAGGCGATCATCGGATTTACCTGGGACTTCCTCTACAATGCTGCCATCCCGATTTTGAATCAGGAAAAGATCGTGGGCATTACGGCAACGAACACGGCGGAATACACCACGCCGGGACCGTACGGATTCTACATGGCGCCAAAGACGGCAACATCGGAACCTGTGCTGGAAAAATTCCTCAAGGATAATAATATCCACCGCCTGGCATTTTTGGGATCCAACTATACATTCTCAAAAGTCCAGTACCAATATTTACAGCAAGCGGCGAAGGCTGACAATGTAACGATCGTGGGAACAGAATGGATGGATCCTGACAGCGAAGTAACTGCGATCAATACGGTCATTCCGAAAATAAAAGCAGAAAATCCGGATGCGTTGTTTGCCATGGTGGATGACGATCAGGCACTATCGCTGTTCTTCCAACGTGTCCAGCAGAACAATCTGAAAGTTCCGATCTTGGCAGGAGAGACGACGATTGGACGTTTCCTTGCTGATCATCCGGGGATCTTGGCCAAGGATTATCCGGTATACTCGTTAGTTCCGGGCAGCGATCCGCAATTCATTAAGTATTACCAGCAGAATCACAACGGTGAAACTCCTGGCGAATATACTGAATATGCGTATGACAGCGTGATGGTGCTGTATCAGGCCATTACCGCAAGTCACGGACAGGACATCCTTACTGTCATGGAGAATTCCACTTTCAAAGGATTTGTAAATTCTTATACGTTCGATGCACAGCATGACATCTCGACAGGATTGTGGACGATCAATAAGGTGAACTAGACCGTTAAAACCCCTTTTACCAAAGGGGTTTTGTGGTACACTACGAACATGTTTGTCGAGCAGATTATCGCCAATAGCCTCATCACGGCATCGGTCTACGGACTGCTGGCGGTCGGCTTCAACCTCATTTACGGGACGGTCGGATTCTTCGACCTGTCGTACGGCGCGATTCCGGTCATCGGCGCGTATATGATGTTCCTGTTCTCGAGCATGCTCGGCCTGCCGATCTGGCTGGGAATTGTTTTGAGCGTCGTCATATCGTCAATCATATCATTTCTGGTGTATCGATTGGTGTACGTGCCGCTGCGAAAAAAGAAAGCGTCAAAGATGGTATTTATCGTTGCCTCGCTTGGCATCTACACCGTGTTCACGTCACTGATCCCTATTTTCTTTTCAAGTCAGTTCCAAACGCTTTCGAACCTCGTGAATGTCACGACGATCACCATCGGTTCGGCGATCCTTACGAATATCCAAGTCATCACGATCATTCTGTTCGTCATCATCAGTGTCGCGGTCGGATTTCTGCTGCAAAAGACGCGCATGGGCAAGGCGGTGCGCGCCGTTGCGGATGACGAGGAGGTCACGAAAACGATGGGTATCAATACGCAGGCCGTCATCGGAAAGGTGTTCCTGCTGGGTGCCGCGATTGCCGGGCTGACCGGCATCATGGTCGGGTTCGACACGGGCATGGATCCGAACATCGGGTTCGGACTACTCTTGAAAGCCGTGATCTGCTGCATTATCGGCGGAGTAGGGAACGTCTACGCTGGTATGATCGGGGCATTGCTGCTTGCGGTTATCGAGAATGTCGGTGTGTGGTATTTTTCCGCCGAATGGAAGGATTTGATCGCCTTTGCAGTGCTGATCATCTTCCTGGTCGTTCGTCCGCAAGGCATCTGGAAAAGATAATTTTTTATATATATGGACTATCTTATTCACATTCTCATCCTCTGCACGATCTATGGTATTTTAGTGCTCTCACTTAATCTTCTCATCGGCTATACCGGGTTGCTATCGCTCGCGCATGTAGGATTGTACGGGATCGGCGCGTATACCGTTGCGATATTTAGCGTCAGCTTAGGTGTTTCGTTTTTCCCTGCATTGCTTATCGGCATGGCGCTGTCTGCGATTGTCGCGCTGGTGATTGGATTGGTGGTGTCGCGGTTCCGGGATGATTTCTATGTCTTGGCAACGCTCGGCATTACCGTAATCCTAGGGGATCTATTCCTAAACCTGCAATCCGTAACGCGCGGACCGTTGGGTATTCCGGGAATCAATCGTCCGCACATCGGGTCGTTCGTGTTTTCCGAAAACTGGCAGTTTTTGGTTCTGTCACTGGTTTGCCTGGCTGTCGTGTATGCTCTTTGTGAGTGGTTGACGCGTTCGTCGTTCGGACGAGTCCTCAAAGGAATTCGCGAAGACGAACAGGCGCTTCAGGTGTTCGGATACAAGACCCGCAATTACAAACTGATCATCTTCATGATCGCCGGAGCGTTGGCAGCGCTAGCTGGGGGATTATACGCATCGTATATCACGTTCATCGATCCCTATACGTTTACGGTTGCGGAGATGGTACTTATGGTTTCCATGGTCATTCTCGGGGGTCTTTCCAATAACAGGGGGGCGCTCTTGGGTGCGGTAATCCTGATCATCCTTCCCGAATTCCTGCGCTTCGTCGGGTTTCCCGACAGCATCGCCGCCCAGATGCATCAGGTGATCTACGGATTATTGCTGGTCGTACTCATGATCTATCGCCCCGAAGGCATGATCGGGGAATATAAATTATGAGAACGAAACGTAAAAAGGTGCAGCTGGTCGTCGGTGTTTTGCTCCTTGCGATAGCGATTGTTTTGCTGTTGATAAGAGTTCATAATAGCTATTAGCTGAGGTATAAAGGAAAGATAAAGACAAATTTCGTGACTTCTTGACTAGGAATTGTCTTTGGAATATTATGGCCTTGTGCTTGTGAGATTTCGGTCTCCACTCGGCATTGCTGCTGATGGCAAGCACGCCTAAAAATCCCCGTACGGGGATTTTTAGGCGTCTAGCCTATTTGTCCATTATGCTGAAGAAGTGCAGGTTTCCTCCTCGGAATCTTCTTATCACTACAATCACTGTTTTGCCAAGAATTATCTTCTTGAACGTCCAGAAACTTACCCCTGTCTCATTTACGTAAGAAGGTGTTACTTCCGGGTCGGCGAGCACCGAAACAGCATGCTTAAGAAGCCGAAATCTCCGGAGCTGCTCTTTCTCTCGACGGACCGAGCGACCTTTTCGTATCAGATGAGTAAATCCTTTTGAATTAAAAACAACTTTTTTGTTATTTAACGAAGGGCAGAAAACACTTCCTATCTTGGAATAGAACTCTTGTGCTGCAAGCCGCAATTGCCAGTAGTGGTTGTCTTGGATATTTTTCCTCATGCTGAAAAAGTCTACCAAACCCTCCTCAAGCAAAAGTAAAGGAATATGCTAAAATTGTCGTATGCATCTTCTGGAAACGCACAACTTGAAAAAGTCCTTCGGCGGCGTTCACGCGGTGGACGGTGTTTCACTGTCATTTGAAAAAGGGAAGATTACCGGATTGGTCGGCCCGAACGGATCAGGAAAGACGACGGTGATGAACATCCTTTCGGGATTCGTTCCGTTGGATTCGGGAACGATTACCATTCTTGATGAGGAACTGTCGCACGTGTATTCGTGGGACATGCCGGAACTTGGTATCACGCGAACCTTCCAGAATATCCGCGTCTTCGAACAGATGACGATCCTCGACAATCTTTTAATCGTGCTTACGCGCCGGCATCCGGTAACGGCGATGTTTGAACGCCATACGCAGGCCCATGTTACCCAAGCAGAAGAGATTCTGGAAAAGCTGGGACTTTCGCATCAGAAGAACAATCTTGCCGTGAACCTGTCATACGGACAGCGAAAACTGCTGGAAATCGGCCGTGCACTGTTGATGAAAAGCGATGTATATCTGTTCGACGAACCGTATGCAGGACTGTTTCCAGAAATGGTAAAACTAGTTACGAACGTAATGCAGGAACTTCGTGCTGCGGGAAAAACAGTGGTTTTGATTGAACATAACATGTCCATCATTCGAGCGCTGTGCGACACGGTGATTGTCATGGATGCCGGAAAGGTCCTTGCGGTGGGAACGCCCGATCATGTCTTGTCCGACAGGGAAGTCATCTCCGCCTATCTTGGCGAATAATGCTATGAGCAACGCATCATTGTTACAACTGAAAAACATTTCCGCATCATACGGAACAAAGCCCATCTTGCATGGCGTGGATTTTCAGATCGCGTCAGGTGAAATCGTCGGGGTACTTGGACCCAATGGTGCGGGTAAATCCACGGTGCTCAAAAGCATGTTCGGCATGACGGAGGTCATTTCCGGCGATGTGGAATTCCTGGATCAGAAGATTCATCCGATTGCGCATGAACTGGTAAAAATGGGGGTGGCGTTCGTACCGCAGGGACGGCGTGTTTTTACGAACCTTTCGGTCGAGGAGAACCTTGAAATTGGAGGATTCTTTCTTAATGATACTAAGGAGGTGAAGCGCCGCATCGGCGAGATCTATAATCTGTTCCCGATGCTCAAGGAAAAGCGCAGGGAAAAGTCCAGCAGCCTTTCCGGCGGCCAGCAGCAGATCCTTGCGATCGCGCGCGGGCTGATGGTGGAACCGAAGCTGCTGCTGTTGGACGAGCCGACGCTGGGACTTTCGCCAAAAGCCGTGAAGGAAGTCTTTGTCCTAATCAAGAGGATCAACACCGAACGCAAGATGGCGATCGTCATCGTCGAGCACAACCTCAAATCTCTGTTGCCGATCGTCGATCGCGTGTATGTCGTCGATCACGGGGAAGTCGTCTTCCACGGAACGCCTGAAAAGCTTGAGGAGCATCACGTGCTGGAGAGGGTGTACATGGGGAGTTTTAAGAGGGAATTCTAATTTTTTACCAAAAGTATGACTCAAGAGCAAAAACAAAAAATCCTCTCGTTCATAAGAACTTGTGAATTCGGTGTGATTGCAACAAATTCGACTAATGGTGCACCAGAAAGTGCGGTCGTCGGCTTTTCGGAAACCGATGAATTAGAGATTGTGGTCGGATCATTTTCAAACACGCGGAAAAACACTAATATTACAAGAGACCCAAGAGTTTCTTTCGTCATTGGCTGGGATAATGCCGGCAAGATAACGGTTCAAATCGAAGGAGCTGCGGTATTTTTGGAGGGAGAGGAGAGAAGTGTGCTGTCTAAAAAACATTGTCGAAAAAATGCAGGATCAGCAAAGTACCAAAATGATCAGCGTCAGCAATATTTCAAAATTATCCCAAGATGGATACGATATTCTGATTTTTCTGTTCAGCCACAAGAGGTGTGGGAAGAAGTTATTTCAGCTTGAGTGTATTTTTT
>CAIXMG010000097.1 GCA_903920485.1 uncultured bacterium | reverse complement strand
GTCGAAACGGTCGTTTGGCTATACGAAGTCCGACGTGCCCGCGACAAATTCGATCTCCTTCGTTTCGATGCATCAGGAGCCGTTTCATCGGGTATGTTTGACGAAGACTGGCCCCGGTATGTCCTTAAAATGGCAACGGGAGCCGGAAAGACCAAAGTGCTGTCGTTGCTAATTGCCTGGAGTTTTTTCCATAAACTCTACGAGTCCGACTCCGATCTCTCCCGCAACTTTCTCGTCATCGCTCCCAACATCATTGTCCTTGACCGACTTCGCGCCGATTTCGACGGGCTTCGAATTTTCTTTACCGACCCGATTCTGCCTTCAAATGGACATGACGGTCGAAATTGGCGCGACGATTTTCAGGTAACGCTTCACGTGCAAGACGAAGTTCAAATCGTCCGGGACGTCGGAAACCTTTTTCTCACTAACATCCATCGAGTATTCCTTGGTGACGTGCCCGACCCGACTCTCAACGACGAAGACCTTCGCGACTACTTCTTGAGCGACGCATTCGGCCCGAAGCCCGTCGGTAGAACCACTGATAGTAAAACCGATCTCGGCGAAATCATACGTGAAGTGGAGGAGTTGGCCGTCTTCAATGACGAAGCGCACCACATCCACAATCCAAAGATGGCATGGTTCAAATCTATTCAGGACATCCATCACAAGATGCTTCAAAAAGATCGACGCCTCGCGCTACAAATCGATGTAACTGCCACGCCCCGTCACGATAACGGCGCGATCTTCGTCCAGACGGTTTCAGACTATCCGCTGGTTGAGGCTATCCATCAGAACGTCGTCAAGCATCCCGTGTTGCCTGATGCCGTTAGCCGGGCAAAACTTCATGATCACAAGAGTGCAATTTTTTCCGAAAAATACTCCGACTACCTTTCTCTAGGCGTTGAGGAATGGCGAAAGAGCTATGCCGAACATCAGGCGCTCGGCAAAAAGGCTGTTCTCTTTGTCATGGTGGATGATACCCGCAACTGCGACGAAGTCGGCGCGCATTTGGAAAAAATATGTCCTGAACTTCAAGGTGCGGTTCTCGTGATTCACACGAAAAACAACGGCGAGATATCCGAAGCGGCCTCTGGTAAAAACAAAGAAGACCTCGATAAGCTTCGAAAGGAAGCGAATGAAATTGATACGTGGAAATCGCCACACAAAGCCATTGTCTCCGTCTTGATGCTGAAAGAAGGCTGGGACGTGCGCAACGTGACGACGATCGTCGGCCTGCGTGTCTTTGGTGCGGAGAGCAAGATACTACCTGAACAAACGCTCGGTCGGGGTCTCCGGCGGATGTATTTCGGGACTGACACACCCGAGACAGTTTCTGTCATGGGAACGCCGCCCTTCATGGACTTCGTTGAATCTATTCAGACGGAAGGCGTGAGCTTCGAACGTGTTCCTATGGGCGGAGGGACGACTCGCCATGACTCACTGATCGTAGAAGTGGATAACGATAATCCCAATAAGAACCTCGACGAACTCGACATCCCGCTGCCGAAATTGACGCGTCGCTTCCATCGCGAGTTCAAAAATATCGATGCCCTCGACCCGGCAGCGCTTGGTAACAAACCCATCGCGCTTAAACCGTTCACACCCGAAGAAACGCGTGAAATCGTCTTCAAAACGATGCTCGATTCCGAGATTCATCACATCATTCAACTCGATGGTTCCGGTCCTGCTGATTACCGATCTGTGGTCGCATTCTTCGCCCGACAACTTTTGAAAGAGCTTCGACTCGTCGGTGGCTACGATGTTCTATACGGACAGGTGAAAGCCTTCATGCGCGATCACTTGTTCGCACCGGCCCCCGTTGACCTTGAAGACCCTATTGTCTTAAGGAATTTATCAGAACCTGACGCCGGCAAAATTCTTTACGATTCGTTCAAATCAGCGATCAACGCCCTCACCATCCAGGAGGCCGGAACCACATACATAGAAGACAGGATTCGTCTTCGGGAAACGCGCCCATTCCGGACCGAACACCGACCGTTTCTCGCTGCGAAAAAGTCTATCTTTACAAAAATTGTCGGCGAAGCTCAGGCGGGCGGGTTCGAACTCTCTTTTGCTGCTTTCCTTGAAGTTGCGCCCGACGTAGCGGCGTTTGCCAAGAACTACCTCGCGATTGGGTTCAAGCTCGATTACGTTAGGGCAGACGGTGACCTCTCCAATTATACACCGGATTTCATCGTGCGAGACACTGATGGAGACGTATGGATCGTTGAGACGAAAGGTCGGGAAGAGCTTGATCTGCCGCAAAAAATGGCGCGCCTAGGACAATGGTGCAACGACGCGTCTTCGGCTTGCGCCCAAGATGGCGGCCCCTCGTATCGCTTCGTCTATGTTGACCAGAAAGGTTTCGTGCAACACAGCCCAGCGACGTTCGCCGCTCTGGTTACAAGCTTCACCGACTACCAATCCTGAACATGGCCCGCACATCTGCAGATGCCTACGAACTTTCGGACGCCGAAAAACGCGACCTAATAAAGCTCATCAACGAGGGTAAGCCGATCCCCGAAAAATATCGCTTCCTGCTTTTCGAGGACAAGCGCGAGGTCGAGCTCGTATGGAATGGGAAGACCAGGGAAGTTGCTACGGCTATCCTTCCGTTCCAGACGCTGGAGCACATTGACGAGCCGCG
>CAIXMG010000096.1 GCA_903920485.1 uncultured bacterium | reverse complement strand
TGCCCTGCGATTCCAAATATTTTTTAAGTTCAAGGGCCTGGGTTCCCTTTCCGGATCCGGCCTTGCCGTAGAAGATGTATGCGTGTGACATGCGCCCATTATGGCATGGGATAAAGGAAATCTAAAGTACTGGTTGACTTGCTTTTGGTTCGTCTGCTAAACTATCAATGTTTTTGGGATTCCCCACCGATTCCGCCGATGGCGGATGATTATGAGAAAGTTCCAGCAAGATCTGGAGCTTTTCTTTTACCGCAGAAAAGTCTCCGCTATCCAACACGGCAAGACGGCGCTGAAGGCGTCTTGCATCTACCATCCTGATCTGATTGAGCATCGCTGTATTTTCTTTATTATGGAAAGATATCGTTTGGAACCAAGTTCCGCTTCTTTTCTTGGAAGTAAGGGGAATCGCAATGCAGGACTCATGATTAAGTTTTCTGATGATGAGGGCTGGACGCCGAAACGTATCGCCTTTTCCAAACGATTCCGTCCCCACGTTCATGCCTATGCATCAATGACAATATTATCAATCAGGCGATAAACTTCTCCCCAAGAAACAATAAAAGGCCGGAAACATATGTTTCCGGCCTCAGACCATATATGGTCTGTAATTTTGTTGTAACTTATCGTCGTATCACGAGGGGTGTCGTGCTCGTACCGTTCGCGCTCATAACGCGAACTTGGTACTCGCCGTCTGCCACGTCGATATACAGGGTTTTCATGAACCCGCCTTTCTGGACGTGCGCAGGCTCCTGATGGACCTGCTGACCCAGCGCATTGAAGATCTGGATCGTCGCCTCGATATCGGCTGAAGAGTTGACCGTAATCACGAATGCGCCTTTTGAGGGATTCGGATAGCAGTCGACCAACAGCGTCTTTGGGGCATCGGATTCCGAACTTCGGTCTGCCAGGCTAAATAGCGAGGAAGTGACATGTCCGCTTGCAAGCGCAAGGTCTTGATAGCCTTGGTACTTGCCTCCCTTGATCGAAACCGTTTCCGTTCCCGACCAGGTCGAGTAGTCATGCACGTCATGGTTCAACGCACCGACGGTATTAGGGAAATTGCTTTCCCACGTGGCCGGCGTGCCCTGGACGATGCGATTCACATCGGCGTCCATGGCAGAGACATACGCATCCACCGTATAGTGATGGGTACTGGGACCTGTGAAGCTCCAGTAGGTATCCCACAACCAGTTGAACTGCACCTGGCCGTGAACATTGTCCGTATGGACGACATTCAGGGTTCCGGGCAGGTTCTTCAGCGTTGCGGTGACATTTCCTGCATCCTCAGTCGGATCAAGCGTAAGCCCGATGCCGCGATATCCGTTCTTGTCCCCGATAGGAAACAGGAATGAGTTATCAGCTGCATTGCCACCCATCATGCGTGCCAGAAATCCGTTTTCGGTTCCGACATACACATAAGTAAGGGGCGTGGCATTCGCAATCGCACCTGCATGGGCATTCTTGATCCTGAGTACCGTACCGTATGTGCCGAGATCGACGACTCCGGGATTGGTTCCTAAGTCAAGGCTCCACATGTCCACGTTGTTCGCGCAGACGAGGTTCGCACCTGCGGTCTGGCTTCTTTTGACCTTTCCGAAGTAGCTGGTTCCTGAAAACGCGCCGAGTAGCATTTGATCCGTCGTGCCGGTGAATTCCTCATGACCGGTCGAGGTGAAGACCCCTCCCTGGTCGTTTTGGATGTTGCCGGTAAAACGCATGTATCCCTGATTGTCGATCTGGGCACCGACTCCGAGGAGGACGATGTCTCCCTTGATCGTCAATGCGGGTTTTTGTGCGGTACCGTTTTGAACGGTAAGGACCGCACCTGGTTCGAGGTAAAGGGCCGCGTTTTGATCTTGGCCGTTAAGGTTTGTCGTACCTGCTATCAGCGTGATAGCGAGGCTGCTGAGCAAGTATGCATGCATACTTGAAAAGCAATTTTTGAGGTGGTTGATCATTGTTGATGATTTTTTACCATTTGATTACCACATAACCCGCACCACCTGTAGCATGACCATATCCCGTCGCAGCACTTCCACCACCGCCGCCACAAGGAGTTACTCCTGAAAACGTTGGGTAGTCAGAGTCTGTAGTCCCTCCGGCTGTCGGGGTAGTTGTTGCACCTGCGGCAACGGTCGTACCGGCAGCGCTGGTAGAGCCTGCCGGTGAATTTAGTGTGATACCAGCAGTATATGAAGATCCTCCACCGCCGCCAGCACCATA
>CAIXMG010000095.1 GCA_903920485.1 uncultured bacterium | reverse complement strand
AGCTTTACGGCAGTAACGCGATTCCAAACGTCCCTTAACCAGCTTTTCGACAGTTTTGGAAAGGCTTCAGAATATCGCAGAAACCTGAACACCTCGATCGACTTTACGGAAATTCAGCCGATGATTGTCTCTGGGCCCATCATAATTGATCGAAGCAAGCCGATTTCCATTGAGTTAAAAGATGTCTCGTTCTCGTATCCTTCCGCTCAAGTATCGGTTTTGAAGAGTCTCTCCCTTACTATCAACCAAGGCGACAGCATTGCCATCGTGGGATTGAACGGCGCAGGGAAGACGACCTTGGTGAAACTGCTGACACGAGTATACGATCCGACGGAGGGGGAAATTCTCGTAAACGGTATCAACCTCAAGGAGTATGATTTGAAGTCATGGAAAGCGTGCCTGGGCATCCTGCTTCAGGAATACTCGATCTACAGCGAGGAAACGGTCGAGGAGAACATCATGCTTGGCGATATCTCGAAGCATGAGCATGATTTGGTTGTCAAAAGTGCCAAGGAAACGACCATAGACGAAGTTATTGAGAAGCTGCCCAACCAGTACCAGCAACGAGTCGGAACCGAGTTCCGCGGAGGCGTCGAATTCTCAAAGGGGCAGAAGCAGAAGCTGGCCTTGGCTCGCGTATTGTATCGTGATGCACCGTTCGTCATCCTTGATGAGCCGACGGCATCGATTGACGCCGTCTCAGAAGACTCGATCTTTAAGAGTCTTCGCAGTAATCACAGCAACCAGACGCGTCTCATCATCTCACACAAGTTTTCAAACGTGCGCGAGGCCGATCAGATTATCCTCATCGAGAACGGCACGATCCTTGAGCAGGGGAACCATGACACGCTGATGAAGATCAAGAAGGGAAGGTACAGGGAACTCTTCAACCTCCAGGCAGAAGGATATCGGTAATATTACCTTATCTTCAGACTTGCCCCCAAGGGGCTTTTTTGGTATGGTGGAGGTATTCGACGACCCGGACTGACACCCGGCGAGAATACCATTATTTCCAAAGAGCAAAGTAGGGTGGCACCGCGTTTCCTTCGAAGAATCGCCCCTGCAAATGTATTAACCATATACGTTTGAAGAGGCGATTTTTCGTTTCTTCATCACTTGCTTATGACTAACAGAATTCTTATCGACGACCTCAAAAACCATATCGACCAGGAGGTCATCATCGGCGCGTATGTTGATACTCGTCGTGACCAGGGAAAAATGATCTTCTTCGAGTTCCGCGACCGAAGCGGCAACGTGCAGGGAGTAACGCTTCCCAACAGCGAGGCCATGGAGACTGCCAAGACCCTCCGTAGCGAGTGGGTGGTTTCCGTGCGCGGAAAGGTGAACAAGCGACCCGAGCGAAACGTGCAGGCCGACAAGCAGAACGGCGACATCGAGCTTGAGATTCTTGGCATCGAAGTCCTTTCTGAAGCCAACGACTTGCCGTTTGCCATGGATGCCGAACTCAATCTGGACACGCTTTTGGACTACCGACCATTTACGGTTCGACGTGAACGCGAGAAGGCGATTTTCAAGACTCAACATATTTTGGTTTCAGCCTTTCGTGAATATCTGAACAGCCAGAGTTTTACGGAATTCCAGGCGCCGAAACTGGTGGGTGGCGATGCCGAAGGCGGAGCCGGCGTCTTCAAGGTGGATT
>CAIXMG010000094.1 GCA_903920485.1 uncultured bacterium | reverse complement strand
TCACCGATATGGTGAATGCCCAGCGCAAACAAAAATTTTGAAAGCGTGACGTTTTTGCTTTTTTCGATTGAGGCAAGTAGGTTCGACGACGACAGCTCGCCGAACTTCTCAAGGCCTTCAAGATCCTCCTTGGAAAGCCCGTATATGTCGGCAGGAGTTGCGATAAGGCTCTCGTTCAGCAGCTTCTCCACGATCTTCTCGCCCATGCCGACGATGTTCATCGCCTTCTTGCTGGCAAAGTGGATGAGGTTCTCAAGTGATTGCGCTGGGCAATGACGGTTCGTGCAGTACAGGGCAACGGAGGCATCGCGAGTGGCTCCTGGGCGGCGCGCCGCAGGCGCGCCGCATACCGGACACGTCGTCGGCAACACGAACTTCTTGGTTCCCTTGGGACGGAGTTCCACCAATACTTGCAGAATTTCAGGGATGATGTCCCCCGCCTTTCGCAAAACAACCGTGTCACCCATGCGCACGTCCAATCGATCAATCTCATCTTGATTATGAAGTGTTGCACGCGCAACCGTAGAACCTGCCACCAATACTGGCGCCAAATGCGCGACCGGTGTCAGCACTCCCGTTCGTCCAACCTGAATTTCGATGTTCTCCACAAGGGTCGTTACCTCTTCGGCAGGAAACTTGTACGCGACACCGAAGCGCGGCGATTTCGCGGTATATCCTAGATCCTTTCGCAGGGAAACGTCGTTCAACTTGATCACGACCCCGTCTACCGCATACTCCTCGTGACTGCGAAGCGGAATCCAATGTTCCACAAAGGACTCGATGTCTTCCAACGTCGTGACGGTCTTCGTCTCACGGTTCACGTTGAACCCAAGCTTTTTCAAATAAGTCAGTTCTTCTGCGTGCATTTGAAAGGGCTCAGCCCCCTCTCCCTCTGGGCGATTTCCGTTCCGATCGGAAATCGGTCCGAGCGAAGCGGGTGTAAGAGGGTTGGGGTGAGGGGTGAGAACCGTCACGTCATAGCAAAATACCTGCAAGTCGCGCCCAGCGACAATACTTGTGTCCAGCTGCCGGAGCGTTCCTGCCGCCAGATTGCGAGGGTTCGCATACAGCGGCAAGCCTGCGGCTTGCCGCTCGCCATTGATCTTCGCCAAATCACTTTTCTTCATCCACACTTCCCCAACAACGACGATCATGCGCTTGTCGGAAATCGCCTGAGGGACGCTCTTGATCTGCCGGATGTTTTCCGTAATGTCCTCGCCAATATTCCCGTCTCCACGAGTCGCACCCACTTTCAAAAGACCGTTTTCATATGTCAGCACAATCTTGAGTCCGTCGATTTTCAGTTCACAGCAGTATTCCCAAGCCGCGCGAGCACTTTTACCTTCCTCCTTCTCTACAATCTTCCGGTTCCTCTCATCCCACCGTTTCAACTCGTCCATGCCAAAGACGTTGTCATAGGACCACTGAGGTATCGGATGGACCGTCTTCTTGAACCCTTCCAGGATTCTGCCACCAACCTGCTGGGTTGGCGAATTCTTGGGAACCTTGCCCGCTCCTTTCTTCTCAAGCAGAAGAAGCTCCTTCACCAGGGCATCGTACGCCTCATCCGAAATAGTAGGCGCGTCCAGCGTATAGTAGCGATGCCCATGCTCGGTAATCGTGTCACGGAGCTTCTTAATCCTTTCCTGGTTCGATTCTCCCTTTTTCATATCACCATATTACCACATTCCAAAAAACCGCCTTGGGCGGTTAGGGTGTCGTAGCACTTCCCGTTTGGAAGGTCGTATCAAGGTCGCGCTCGACCAACAGATTTCCCGGAACGGGAGTAGGCGCTCCATTGACCAATCGGCAGTTGTTGTATCCCTGCGAATAAACGCGACGAGCGGAACCCGAGGCATTCGTCGTATCGAAGATGGTCACATGAGCACAGGTCATCTGGACAGGATCTATCATGACATCAAAGGCATAGGGACTCGAACCCCCGATTATGCTTATCGGCGCATTGGCCGTACCATTCGCCCCACTTCCGCAGGAAAAGGAGCCTCTGGGAGTTATCTGACTGGTTGATTGTGCGAACAGGGCGCATTCGACACCGCCGTCCGCCGCGTAAAACGAGTATTGGGCCTGAACCGCACCCCCAGAAAGTGCCGTCTCGCGCGTCGCAATGGAAAAGATGCCAAGACCAATCATCATGATGATCGCAGAAATGAGGATTGTGAAAAGCAGCACGAATCCTTCGTGTTCTGCTCCCCCTCTTTTAGAGGGGGTTGGGGGGCGATTTGAATGAAAAGCTTTCATAATAATTATTGCCATTTCTTAAGGATGGTTCGAAGTACGATCGTTCGCGGAATGGTCTTTTGCATCCACTTTACTTGGCTTGCTACCAAGTATTCGTCGCTTCCGACTGAGGTGACGAAAATCTGCCGATTGTATCCGGAATCAGTTCCCAAGGACCCTGAGACGAAGGCACCATTGAGTTCAGCAATGTCACAGGCCGCGGCGGCACAGTTAACCAGAGCAGGGGTAGTCGTCCCGCTACCGTAATCCAGGTTGCATGGGGATGACGAGGTACACGTTGAAAACCCTGCGTCCCAATTCGAGCTCGTCGCAAGGAAGTTGCTGTCGCGGATGTTGCGGACCACCTCGAGCCCTTCTTGTGCCAGATAATGCGCCGTCGATTCCTGTCGGACATCTTCCGTTGCGCTAATACCGCGACCGGCAATCGTAAACAGGGAAATCAGCGCAGCCGAAAAGATCAGAATCGAGAAGAGCGTCTCGATCAGGGTAAATCCTTTGTGGTTGCTGCGCGTGAGGAGGTTCATAAAAAGAGATTAGTCGAAACTTCGCTTCGAGACGGCCGTCTGGAACTGGAAGTCCGAGCTGACGCTTCCGTTCGTCACCGTTCCTTGGACATTGATCTGCAGGTACGGCTGACCGAGGCCACTTGAATTTTTAAGTGGGAGGAAGGTCAGAACCGACGTCTGGGTTCCACCTGGAGTAAGATCGTACACCTGGGGGATATTTGTCGTTGGATCCGTCGTCGTCATAGTGATGACGTTATCGCTTGTAAGAGTATAAAGTACGTCGATCCCGTCTTGATCCGTCATTTCAAAACAAGATGTAGGCAAGCTTGAATTATATGAGATGGTACAATGCGTTCCACCCCAGGTCGTTGCCGTACGAATGCGGCGACTCATCGATTCAAGGACATAGCTGAGGTTGTCGACTGCTTGCCGGTCCGTCTCGGACTTCTTGTAGTTGACATTGATCGCAAGAAGCGACCCGATTCCCACGGTCATAATGATCGCGAAAATAGACACCGATACCATGACCTCCATGAGGGTAAAACCTCTATGCGATTTTTGAGAAGTGCGATTCATGGATGGTCTTATTGTACCTCAATCTCCCCCGAGCGGGAAACGGTGATCACATAACTTGCGGTGCTACAGGTCGAGGTCGTTACGGGACAATCGGTGTCGGCAGTGATGTAGATGCCCAAATATTGAGTGGCCGCAGGAACGGGAGCTGACCCCTCAAACAAGAGAGCTTCCGGCAAAGGTCGGGAAAAAGCGATCGAGACGGAGTCCGCCGCGGCCGCAATAATGCCACCCGTGGATACCGCAGGAATCTGATGGTTCGTTCCCAACGAAAGACTTGTCAGATCAGACGAATAAAGGATCCTTGAAATATGGTTCGGTCCTTGAATTTTTACCGTGTCGGCAATGACATCGTTATTGGGCAAGTCATAATACGAACCTGCGGATTCGTCAGCTGGGGGATTTAATTTGCCATAGAGGATCATCTGGTCATCGAAAATACCCGGCGTCGTCATGCCGAAATAGACTCCTTGCGGAAGGCGTAGCGGGTTTCCGTTCGCATCGAACGAGGTCGTGATGGTGTTCCACCCGGAAACCTGCGCCTGGCGGATCGTGAGGGCGATGTCGTGCGAGAGGTTGTTGAGGCTTACGTTGCTCTTGAAACCGTTGAAGTTGAACAGGGCGACCGACGCCATGATCGCGAAAATGCTGATGATCACGATGAGTTCGATGAGCGTGAACCCTCGGTGTTCGGTTCCCCCTCTTTCAGAGGGGGCTAGGGGGTGTTTGTTCATACCATTAGTGTACCACACCCCCAACGAGGGTTAAAAGATTCAGGCCACACAACGTAACAAGCACAATGCCAATCAGCAAGAACGGACCAAATGGGATCTCATGATTCGTCTTCAGTCCTCGCAATGTTCGAATGCCAAACCAGGGAAGGATCACCAGGCACGCAACCCAGAACGAAAGAATGACTGAAGAATAGCCTCCGGCAACGCCCAAAAGCGCACCGATGCAGGCCATCAGTTCCACATCACCGAAACCGATCCACTTCCCTTGCGACACGGCCCACAGCACCAAGAACGGAAGTGGCACGAGGATCATCGCAAGAAGGTGCATGCCGAGCGCAAGCGAAATCAGGAAGAAGACCGCGAGGGCTTTTGCGGGAAGGGTCTTGTGCCGGACGTCGTACGCTGCAATCACGACACCGACGGAGGCCAGGACCAGCCATAGGACGACTGTCACTGGCTGAATTAATAAATCAAAACGAAAAGCGATTCCTGCAAACAGCAACCCCGTGACCAGTTCGACGATCGGATATTGCCAGGAGATTCTTGACTTGCACCTGCGGCATTTGCCTCCTTGAACCAAAAAACTGAATACGGGGATCAGCTCGTACCACCGAAGCGTCTTGTTGCACGAAAAACAGTGGGATCGTCCGCCGATTCCCTTTCCGGTGTTCATGCGCAAGATGACCACGTTCAGAAAACTTCCGATGATGAGTCCAAATATTCCGAATGCGACAATGGAAAAGATTTCCATATTATTTTTCAAGATCGAACACCGTATGAACGGACCCGTCAAAGTCAGGAGTCGATCCGGGACACACGGAACTCTGAGCAGCCGCATCGGACTTGTTTTGGAACGACGAGTCGTTCGTTTGAAGCGTCACGCCGAAATGATATCCACTGCAAAGACCGCTTCCTGCAGGATCAAGTCCCGCGTATTCATATCCCGCCGTATTGCCCGGTCCGTACGTCGCAACGCCAGGGGCAAGGTCGTCGAGGGTCTTGCCCTGCAGATCGGTGCACGTCGCCGTGCCATCAAGAGTCGGCGGATAGCTGTGACAAATCTCGAAATACTGCGCCAGGCCGACGGCGACGGTCTGCACGTTCGCCACCTTGCGCTGGTCATCGGAATTTGCCCGGGCAGCGTTCAACCCCACCAGTACAAGCGCGATCAAAATGCACATGATGCCGATCACGACGAGGAGCTCGAGAATGGTGAAACCGTGATGTCCGGTTCCCCCTCTCTTAGAGGGGGCTAGGGGGTGTAGGTTCATAAATAAGAGATTAGAGGCACTGATAGCTGCTCGACATGGCATTGATCGGCGAGAACGTGCTGCCAGGATTGGGATTGTATCCCGACTTCGAATCGCCATTCGAGTCCACACACCAACCGTTCGTATGGTTCGAGGGCAGCCAGACCGCGACAGCCCAGGCTCCCGAGTTCGCCGCGCATTCCATGCCGTAGAATCCACCGGCTCCGGCATCGGCCGCAATGCCGTTGATCAAGGTTGAGGCATTGTCGGTACCCGTCTGAAACGGTCCGCTGTTGCAGTCAGTAACGGTACTTGACGCATAGCCGTCGTTGGAGTTGTAGTACAGCTCCATCTGCGCACGGAGGTCCGACATTTCGGATACCACTTTTGCATCCTTAGCCTTTAAGCGCGCACTGTTCAACGCGACCAGGATCGTCGCGGAGAGAATCGCGATGATGGCGACGACGACCAACAATTCAATCAACGTAAACCCGCGTGATGAGAATGCTTTTTTCATGTGGCAAGTATATCAGGCAAACTGAAAAACCGCCATCGCGGTTTTTCAAAGAACCATTTCCTATTGACAAGCGTAAAACGTACTGCCATTCTGAGTTACTGACGCAGCGGTCTTGCCTCCTATCGAGGAACCATTTGAATCCACACACCATGTCTGACCGCCTGGAAGCGTAGCGCTTACCGCCCAATCACTGGCTTCTGCCAGACAGATCATAGGATTGGTGGAAGAAGTAGCATTAGTATCCTTGGCAATACCCGTAATCAGAGTAACGGCGCTATCAGTACCACTGCCTCCAAAGGGACCGTCGCTGCACCGTATCGTTGGACTCGGATCAGTAGAGGAAATGTATCCCCCATTACTGTCGTAATACAGTTCCATCTGCGCGCGGAGGTCGGAAAGTTCCGACTGGGCCTTTGCGGCAACAGCCTTCGAACGGGCACTGTTCAACGCGACCAGGATCGTCGCGGACAGGATCGCGATGATCGCAACCACGACGAGGAGTTCGATCAAGGTGAAACCTCTTGGCGCGGCCCCCTCTCTTTTAGAGAGGGTTGGGGTGTGTTTTTTGATAGTTTTCATGGTGTTAGTGTATCACTGCTAGAGTGAGCCTGCAATATTATAGATAGGAATAAGGATGGCAGTCAGGAGGAATCCGACACCGACACCGAGTCCGACGATCATGATCGGCTCGATCAGCCCGATCAGGGTATCGACGGCATTGTCGACTTCCCGCTTGTAGAACCGGGCCAGGGTCGTAAGGATCTGCCCGAGCGACCCCGTTTCCTCGCCCACCTTGACCATTTGGACCATGATCGCGGGAATCTGCTTGTACTTCTCGAACGATTCGGAAATCTGCTTTCCGGCACGAACGTCTTCCACCGTCGCCTTGAGGATGTCCTCGTAGACGCGGTTGTCCACCACGGCCCCGGTAATTTCGAGGGCGTGCAGCACAGGGATTCCCGCGGAAAGCATCGTGTTCATGTTGTCCGCAATACGGGACAAATAGAGCTTCTCGTAGAGGTTCCCGAAGACCGGAAGCGACAATTTCCACCCGTCGAGAATCTTCTTTCCCGATTCCCTGCTGCTGAGATACCAGAAGTACGAACCGAGTCCGATCGCGACGACAAGGATGAGCGGCCAAAACTTCACGAAAAAGTTGGAGATGTCGATGACGACCTGCGTATAGATCGGCAGCTGCTGTCCGGTGTCGATCAGCACCGACGACAGCTGAGGAATCACGAGCGTCAGCATCAATACCACAACGACAACGAAGGTGACCACGACGAACGCCGGATAGATAAGCGCATTTCGGGTTTTCGACACCAGTTCGTACTGTCGCTCAAGGTAGTCGGCCAGGTACTTGAACGTTTCGGTAAGTTTCCCCGATTCCTCGCCCGCCCGCACCATCGCGACATAGAAGCTTGAAAAGGCGTTCGGGTGTTTTTCCATTGCCGCCGAAATCGAGATACCCCCTTGGATATCCTGGGAAATCGTCTGCAGGGCGAAACGAAGCATCCCGTTCTCGGAATTTTCGGCCATGAGCGTGAACGCCTTGAGCGCCGACACCTGCGCTTCGAACAACGCGGACAACTGGCGCGACATGATCACGACGTCCTTCATCGGAACCTTGTCGAAGAACGAAAAGCTCTTTTGGAACACGTTCTTCTTGTTGTCAGCCGCCACCGAGACGACGATGAACCCGCGTCGCTGAAGCGACGACACAGCCGTATCGTTGTTGACCGCGTCTATTTGTCCCGAGACTTCGCGCCCGGCAGGATCGATGACCTTGTAATTGAAATTCATATGATGAGAGTGCCGTTATTATAGCATGCCGTTCAACCCATCCGGATTCGTCGAATACGTCCGCGCGTCATCGATGGAGATCTCGCCCCGCTGGACCAGGTCGATCAGCGAACGGTTCATGGAAATCATGCCGTGCTCACTTCCGGTCTCGATGGCCGTATCGACTTCGTGCGTTCGGCCTTCGCGGATCATGGTCGCAACGCCCTTCGTATTGATGAGGAGTTCGTAGGCAGCCACGCGCCCGCCCTTGATGGAAGGAACCAATCGCTGCGAAAAGACACCAAGGAGCGTCGCCGCCAATTGGGCGCGAACCTGTTCCTGCTGTTCTGGCGGAAAGGAATCGATGATACGATCGATCGTCTGCGCCGCGCTGTTGGTGTGAAGCGTCGACAGAACCAAGTGCCCGGTCTCGGCCGCCGTGACGGCCGTCGCAATCGTCTCAGGATTCTGCATCTCGCCGACCAGAATCACGTTGGCATCCTCGCGGAACACCGATTCCAGTGCCGCATGGAAGGACGTCGTATCAAGGCCCACTTCTCGTTGGTCGATGATCGACTGCTTTTCGGGATGGATGTACTCGATCGGATGCTCGATCGTAAGGATGTGCTCGCGACGTTCCGTGTTGATCGAATCGATCAAGGCTGCAAGGGTCGTCGACTTACCCTGTCCAACCGGTCCGACCACCAGGAAGAATCCCTGCTTGGCACGGCTGAACTGCAGCAGTGTCTGGGGAAGCTTGAGGTCCGTCAACGTCCTGATCTTCTCGATGGTGCGGAGCGCGATCGTGATCTTGCCCAGCTGGATGTACGCGTTGCCACGAAGGCGCATCTTGTCATTGTAGTTGTACGCAAAGTCGATGTCCGTCAGGTCGGCAAGCTTCGCCGCCTTTTCCTCGCCGGCAAGGATCGTCACCATGCCGACCATATCTTCCGCGGTAAGAACCGGATAATTGGCAACCTCGCTTAGGGCACCGCTGACACGGATGAACGGATGACGGCCGACGGAAAGGTGAAGATCCGATGCCCCGTTCTGAAAGACGATATCGAGGAGCGCGTCGATTTGCTGCTGGTAGTTCTGTTGCATATGCGGAAAGTATACCATTTGCGAAAACATAATGTAAACGAAAAACACCTACAAGGTGTTCACTTCGTCCCACGGGATCTTCCCTGCCATGCATTTGAGGATCGCATCGTCCTTCATCGTGAGGAATCCGCGCTTGCGGGCATAGTCGTAGAGGGTATTTTCGTTCGGCGTGGCAAGGATGATGTTCTCGATCTCCTTGTTGCTGACAAACATCTCGGCAACCGGCATTCGGCCATGAAGACCAGATTCCGACTGGTCAGACTTTTGTGCCTCGTAGATGACGTTGGTGATGGGG
>CAIXMG010000093.1 GCA_903920485.1 uncultured bacterium | reverse complement strand
CTGCCCGCAGTTCTCTCCTTCATCGTCGGCATCCTGATTACGCCGGCGTTCACGCGATATTTCTATCGCTTTCGGTTGTGGAAGCGCGTCTCTCGGCAAGACAACGACGACGCGATGAGTGAGGCGTTCAAGAAGATCCATGATGAAAAGGTCGAGACGGGAACACCTCGTGTCGGTGACATCATCATCTGGGTTTCGACGCTGGTCGTCATCCTCGGAATGTTTTTCCTCTCAAAGATCACGCGCGACCCTGTCCTCCTCAAACTCGACTTCTTGTCCCGAGGGCAGACGTTGTTGCCGCTTGCCGCACTTTTCTTCGGAGGGCTGTTCGGCCTCCTCGAGGACTTCTTTGAAATCTTCACGGACAAGTTCAAGTTCATGCGACAAGGGATGCCTAGCAAGTACCTCGTGACGGTGGTCGCGGTCATCGGACTTCTCGCATCGCTGTGGTTTTACAATAAGCTCGGTATGGACTATGTTCACGTGCCGTTTTACGGTGATGTGCATCTGGGTTGGCTGTTCATCCCATTCTTCGTGCTCGTAGTCCTTGGTACCTTTTCGTCGCGGGTGATTGACGGCATCGACGGCCTCGCCGGAGGGGTCATGGCTGTCGCGTTCGCGTCCTTCGGGGTAATCGCCTACGTCAAGGACTTCATCGATATCGCTGCCTTGTGCTTCGTGATTGCGGGAAGCATTCTCGCATTTTTGTGGTTCAACATCCCGCCGGCGCGTTTCTACATGGGCGAGACGGGCATGCTCGGCCTCACCTTGGCGCTTGCCATCATCGCATTCATGACGAATTCGGTACTGGTCCTTCCCATTATCGGCATTCTTCTGGTTGCAACGTCGTTCTCGTCAACGGTTCAGATTTTCAGCAAGAAGTATTTCGGTAGAAAGGTCTTCAGAATCGCACCGCTCCACCATCATTTCCAGGCGCTCGGCTGGTCTCGAGAAAAGATCGTGATGCGCTACTGGATCATCAGCCTCATGGCGGCGATCGTGGGCGTAATCATTGCGATTGTAGGATAGCATGCTCACCGTACCCCTCACCGCTTCGCGGAGCTCCCCTTTCAAGGGGAGCGTACACCCGAAACTTCGCAGCCCCCTCTAGAGCGTACCCTCCCCTGAAAGGGGAGGTGCCGAGGCCCTGCGAGGCGGTGGGGTACGGTGAAAATTGAGTTTTAAATCTATGAAAAAGTACTTCCAATTCGACCGCATCTTCTTCGGCCTGACGGTCGCCCTCGTTGTGGTGGGAATTTTTGTGTTCCTTTCGGCATCGTTTTCCGCGTTCGGTGACGTTCACGTGTTCAAGGGAATCCTCTTTAACCAGCTGGTCCTTGGTCTGGTCGGCGGCGCGATCCTGTTCGTCCTGATGCTCCGCGTTCCCGTGGAAAAGCTTCGCAAGTACTCGCTGTGGCTGTACGGCTTCGGCGTGGTTCTCATGCTCCTGGTCTTCGTTCCGCATGTCGGGTTCGCTCATGGCGGTGCTCGACGATGGCTGTCACTTGGGCCGCTGTCGTTTCAGCCGGTCGAGTTCGCAAAGTACGCGACGGTGCTGTACCTTGCCGCATGGCTTTCGTATGCGAAGGGAAAGATCCAGACCATCTCGCAGGGACTCATCCCGTTCTGCTTCATCGTGGGACTGGTCGGTATCCTCCTGCTTGCCCAGCCGGACACGGACAGCTTCCTCATCATCCTGCTTTCGTCCCTGGTCATGTATTACGTCGCGGGAGCCCGGTGGCGCGATCTTGGCATCATGGTCGGTGTCGTCGTCATTGCGGGTGCCGGACTGTTCGCGATCCATCCCTACCTGTTGCAGCGCGTCAAGGTGTTCGTTGATCCGGCGCGGGATTCGTTGGGTTCGTCATACCAGGTCCAGCAGCAGCTCATCGCGGTCGGGTCGGGGCGCATCATGGGGCGAGGTTTCGGGCAGAGCATTCAGAAGTTCAAGTACCTTCCCGAGCCGATCGGGGACTCGATCTTCGCGATTGTCGGCGAGGAATTCGGATTCATCGGTTCGGTCGTGATTATCCTTATCTACCTGATGTTCTTCCTGCGCGGGATGTTGGTCGCGTCGCGCGTGAAGGACAACTTTGGAAAGCTGCTGATCGTCGGGATCATCTGCCTCATCGTGTTCCAGTCGTTCCTCAACATCGCGTCGAACATCGCGGTCTTTCCGCTTGGCGGATTGCCCCTTATCTTTATGAGCCATGGGGGAACGGCGCTTGCCTTTGCGCTGGCAGCGGTGGGAATCGTACTCAACCTTTCGAGGAACCAGGGGCTGTCTGCTGTTAGAAGGTAGGTTGCAAATTTCCTGAAACGGTATAGGCTGAAAGAAAACACAGCATGAAACCAACAATATTTGCCACGCTCATTTATCTGGTAGACCCAGATGACTGCAAGAATCGCAGGGTCATTATGGCCATTAAGGAAAGGAAAGTCGGGCAAGGATGCTGGTTCGGCTACGGGGGTAAGATGAAGCCCGGTGAAACTGCAGACGATTGCATCCGTAGGGAGTTAAAGGAGGAAAGCAGGGGAGTCGTTGTCGAAGAGAAAAATCTTGAGCGCGTCGCGCTGATTGATTTCTACAACGGCGCCGATCGCCCCACGGGGAACCCTACTTTCCGGGTCTTGGCTTACCGAGCATCCACATGGCAAGGAATTCCTCGCGAGAGCGTCGAGATGAAGAGTCCCAAATCTCACCGCGTCAACAATCTGCCGTGGAAGTACATGAAGCCGGGTGACGAACTGTTCGTTATGCAGGTAATTATGGGAAATCCCATCAAGGGATGGATCCGCTTTTCGGATGACGAGGCACGAATTGTGATTGGCCACGATATCGTGGAATGCACCGTTGCCGACCTTGTCATCTAGTACCTTATTATCAAGCCCCTTTCGGAAATGGAAGGGTGCTTTTTTGTTAAGGCATGTTTCTGCTATAATGCCCCCATATGATAAAAATCCTTTTTACGGGCGGGGGAACGGGCGGGCACTTCTATCCCGTCATCGCCGTCGCCGAGGAGATCAACAAGCTGGTTGACGAGGAAAAGATCGCGGGTGTGCGCATGTATTACTTCTCCGACTCGCCGTACGATGCCGACGCGCTGTTCGCCAACCAGATCGCCTTCACGAAGATCAACGCGGGAAAGATGCGGCTGTACTTCTCGCTGCAGAATTTCATGGACCTTTTCAAGACCGCGTGGGGGATCATCGAGGCGTTCATTGCCGTCTTCCAGCTGTATCCCGACGTCGTGTTCGCAAAGGGCGGATATGCCTCCTTCCCGACACTCCTTGCTGCACGCATCCTTGGCATTCCCGTCGTCATCCACGAATCTGATTCCGCACCGGGACGGGTGACCGCATGGGCAGGGAAGTTCGCGAAGTTTGTCGCCGTTTCCTACAAGGAATCCTTCCCATTCTTTCCCAAGGATCGAACCGCGCATGTCGGCCAGCCAGTTCGTCCTGAACTTGAACATCCTGCTTCGGGAGGTTTGGAATACCTGGAACTCGAATCGGGAGTTCCCGTAGTCTTTATCTTGGGTGGATCATTGGGTGCGCAGATCATCAACGAGAAGATCCTTGCGTCGCTTCTGGAATTGGTCCCAAACTACCAGATTATCCACCAGACGGGTCGCGCGAATTTCGACGACATGAAGACGCAGTCGGAGCACGTCCTGCGCGACAACCAATACGCCAGTCGGTATCATCCGTTTCCGTTCCTCAATCCGCTGGCCATGCGGATGGCGGCAGGCGTCGCATCTGTGATCATTACCCGCGCAGGATCGCAGATCTTCGAGATCGCAAGCTGGGGCGTTCCGTCGATCGTCATTCCGATTGCCAGCAGCAACAACGATCACCAGCGCAAGAACGCGTTCGCATACGCGCGCGCCGGAGCCTGCGAGGTGATCGAGGAACGCAACCTCACCCCGCACATCCTCATTTCGGAAATCGATCGCATCACGTCCGACCTCATCCTCCATGACAAGATGTCGGCTGCCGCCAAGGATTTCTTCCAGCCGGACGCCGCGAAGAAGATCGCGGAGAAGGTCTTGGAAATTGGGCTGTCGCATGTAAAAAAGTAGCAGCAAAAAGCCCCGCTGGTAAGGCGGGGCTTGATTATTTCTTTGAAATCCAGTACTCGTGTCCTTCCTTGAGCTCTTCGTCAAGGTAGTAATAAAGCTCTTCCTCGGTGCACAGCTCGAGTTCCAGTATCCTGGCGAAGATGTTCGGGCGTTCCATTCGCGTGACGATCCGTTCCAGGAACACGTCGGTGGCGTAGAACTCCATCGCTTCCGAAATGTCCAGGAGAAGTTCCTCGCTGATGTTTTCAAACGATCCGAACAGGAAGTTCCCGTGCTGCATGAAGTACTTTATGTTACGTTCCGAGAAATGATCCCTCAGAATGGTTGCGGGATCGGCTACGGCCGGCCGGGACCTGAACGTGACATGCAGGGCCTCGAGTACCAGGGCGACATACTCCATGGTCATTTCCTGGGTTTCCTTGGCAAAACGGGGATTGTGGTACTTGTCCTTGAACGTGGTGATCATCTCGTGAAATGATGCCTCGTCGTCAATCTTGTCGATGAACGCTTGTTTCGGGCCGTTCGCATAGGCGATGAACGCCATTTTGTCAAAGGGAGGGAGACTGTTCCAGATATGCTCGACTCCCATGATGATTTCCGTGAGCTGAAGGTTCAGCCGCACCTGGTCTAGGATTTTTGCATGATGTCTCATGATCTCTCTTTTAATTGTGGGCAGAATTGCTTGCTGAGATAATAACATGATATTAGTTATCGGTCAAATAAAAAAAGCCCGCGCGTTGCGGGCTTTGGCGTTTGAGTTGATGCGTTAGATCGTTGCGATTGCTTCTTCCATAGACTGGATAAGATATTCGACTAATTCTTCGAATGTATAAAGTCCGAGTTCAACACCTAATCGGTAGGCTTCGTTTTCTTTTGCGGCCGCATACATTTCTTCGGTAATTTTTGGTCTGGACATCGAAAGAAGTCTCGCCTTTGTTTCTCCTGAATAATTTTTAAGGGATCCGACCGTGTCGGTGATGACTTTTTCATGAGAGCTTCCCTTGAAGTGGACGATGGCCATGGACATAGCGCGTTGCTTGCTTTCCCTTGCCCTGAAATAGAGAAATTTGTAAACAGCTTTCATGAATTTTTCCATGATCTCATTTAAAGCACTGCTATCCGTAAGTTGCATTATCTCAGTCATGCTTGCTATAAGGCTGTCAACATCCTTCCTGGTTCTTGGATCTATCTCGCTGAGAAACTTCTTGTAGCCCCAATTTTTTGCAGCGTCGGTGACAATAATTTTGCTGACATCACTCATCGACTTCCAAAAGATATCCATGAGATAAATAGCTGTGCAACTGGTGACGGCGCTTGCCAGGGCATCCTTTCTTTTCTTTGATAATTTCATCGTATGAAGTTTTGGTTAATTAATTAAATTGTCCCTTCATATTACTACTTAATAAATAATATGTCAAGTAATCAAACCACCCTTATTTTGCTATACTTGCACCCATATGACCCAACAGATCGTTACGCGCTTTGCGCCCAGCCCGACGGGGCACATGCACACGGGAAGCTACCGTACGGCGTTTTTCGCCTACCTGTATGCGAAGCGTCACGGAGGGAAATTTATTCTGCGAATCGAAGACACTGACAAGGAGCGGTCCAAGCAGGAATATACCGACGAGATCTTCAAGGTATTCGAGACCATCGGCATTTCGTATGACGAGAAGTACATCCAGTCGGAAAACCTTCCTCGTCACCGCGAGCTGCTGCAGAAGATGATTGCCGACGGTACGGCATACGTTTCAAAAGAAGAAGCCAAGGACGGTTCAGGGGTCATCAAGGACATCATCCGATTCAAGAATCCCAACAAGGTCGTCGTGTTCGAAGACTTGATCCGCGGACCCATCGCGACCGATACGACGGATCTGGGTGATTTCGTGCTTGCAAAAAACATCGACGAGCCGCTATTTCATCTGGCCGTTGTCATCGATGATCACGATGAAGGCATCACGCACGTCATCCGTGCCGAGGAACACATCGCCAACACGCCACGGCAGATTTTGATCCACGAAGCACTTGGTTTTGGCCTTCCTCGATACGGTCACTTGCCATTGGTGCTGGCTCCCGACAAGACCAAGATGTCAAAGCGCAAAGGCGCGATTCCTGTCGTGGAATATCTGGAACGCGGTTACTTGCCGGCAGCCTTGTTGAACGCGATCTGTCTGTGCGGATGGAATCCCGGCACCGAACAGGAACTGTTCACGCGCGAGGAACTCGAGAAGGCGTTCGACCTTGATAAGGTGCAGAAGGCGGGTGCCATCTTCAACGAGGAGAAGTTGAATTGGTTCAACAGGGAATACATTAAAAAAATGAATGCCGATGAATTGATTTCAGTTATCAAGAATTACTTACCAGAAAGTCTTGCCAGCATTTCTGACGAAATGCTGAGGAAGCTCGTCTCGGTGATTACCGAGAGAATTAGCTCATTTGGTGAGATTCGTGAAATGGCTGACCAGGGGGAACTTGGATATTTTATCGAGAAGCCCGACGTCGATCTTGCGAAAGTCGTCTGGAAAACCGACACGGCTAAGAACGCGAAGGCACACCTTGCAAAAGCGATTGCCCTTATGGAATCCGTCGATGAACATGGCTGGAACAGCACAACAGTGAAGGAAGCCGTTTGGCCCTATGCGGAGGAAGTAGGTCGAGGAAATGTGCTGTGGCCGATTCGTTTTGCATTGTCAGGTCGCGACAAAAGTCCTGATCCGTTTACGTTAGCCGACATTTTGGGAAAAAAAGAAACGCTTGCGCGCCTCAACGACGTATGCGAAAAATTATAGCTGGACTCATGACGGTGGTTTTCCTGGCAGCCCCGTTTGGGGCTCTTGCCGCTCCCGCGACCATTCCGACAATGTCGCTCCAGGCAAGCATCGATGAAAAGAATGCCGAGATTCAGACCCTTCAGGCGCAGGTGAGCCAGTACCAGGACCAGGTTGACCAGATCGCCGGTCAGGCAGACACGCTTCAGGGTGCGCTCAAAATCATGGGAAAAAGCCAGCAGCAGTTGCAGAAGAATATCAAGCTGACCAGTACCCGTGCGCAGCAGACGGCGTTGACGATCCAGCAGAATCAGCAGCAGATCGGAACCCTGGGACAGGGAATCCAGGAAAGCACGACGGCCATCGGGGAAATGATTCGTTCCCTCAATGAGGGCGACGGCCGTTCGTTTCTCGAATTGTTCGCGTCAGACCAAACGGTTTCGGGATTCATGAGGGATGTGGATGACATCATCACCGTGCAGACGAATCTCAGGGACTCGGTGCACACGATGCAGATCTCTCGGTCAAACCTCGAGCAGGCGCAACAATCGTTGGCAAGCAAGCAGAAGCAGCTGGTTGCGCTGAAGGGGCAACTGTCTGACCAAAAGTCGATCGTGGATACCCAGGCTGTCGCACAGCAGGTACTTCTGGCGCAAACGAAAAACCAGGAATCCACGTATCAGAAGATGCTCGATGCCGGCAAGCAGCAGATCGCCCAGTTGTCCGCAGAACTGTATACCTATGAATCCAGTTTGAAATTCACCCTTGACACGACGACGCTGCCATCACAGGGAGCGTTGAAATGGCCGCTTGCCGACGTGCTGATCACCCAGAAATTCGGCAAGACGGTCGATTCGAAAAGATTGTATGCCGTAGGCACGCACAGCGGTGTCGATTTCCGTGCGGCCACGGGAACTCCGGTATATGCTGTCGCCGACGGAACCGTGGAAGGAACGGGGAATACCGACCTGACCTGTCCGAGGGCGTCATTCGGAAAATGGGTATTCATCGTGCACAACAACGGGTTGGCGACGGCATACGGGCATTTGTCCTTGATCAAGGCGACCAAGGACGAGACCGTTAAGGCTGGTGACCTGATCGGATACAGCGGTGCAACAGGACACGTTACGGGACCGCATCTGCATGTCACGGTATTCGCGGCCAACGGCGTGAACGGGGAAGAGGGCGCGCGCGTGGCCCAGATGCCGAGTGCCGCCTGCAAGGGAAAGACCTATACTATGCCGGTTGGACCGATTTCGTCATACTTGGATCCCTTATTGTACTTTCCGCACGCAACGCCCAGCATGTTCAAGGACGGCTCGGGAGAGGATTCTTCGGAATAGCTTCCCAAACGGGGTAGGTATATACTGAAAGGGTCGCCGTTAACCAATAACCAATCTTATTTTATGCAACGATCAACTACCATCGCTATTGCCGTAGGACTTGCCATTGTTGCCGTCATTATTATCATCGCGGTTGCAACTTCGGGGCACCGTGCCGCTGCGCCGGTCGCACCAGGAGCCTCGTCCGCGACTGCCGCCATTACGGTTTCGACAACCACTGCCGGAAAGAGCACGGGACAGGCACCGAAAGGCCTGACGTTCAAGGCTTCCTCGTCGACTACTTGCAAGGACTGCGTCTACGTCCATACGGCAGAACCGACCGAGGTTCTCGTGGAGACGTATGACATTACCGGTCTTCGGGCCACTCCTGCATGGTAGGCAGCCACGACGCAGGCACAGCAGCAGGCACTTTTGAGCGCGTGGATCACGGGACCTAACCACGGATTGTCGGTCGGTGTCCAGGATACGAATTTCGGGCTGACTCATATTTTCAAGTACTATCCAGGATCCGTCGTGAGCTCTACGGCCCTTGCCGAGTCAAAGACGGGATATATCCAGCTGAGCGAGCTTAACCTTGACCAGTCGCACCTGTACGTCTATCGTGTGACGACAACCGACACCGCGGGCAACACGTACCAGGTCGGAGAAACGACCAACGGAAGCAGTGTAATCGCACCGACGTGGAGCGTTGCGAACCTGATCGGCGTCACTCACGTCAATCCTCAGCCATAAGCAACCATGTCGTCTTTTATCAAAAAACTTTTCTCACCATCTATGCCGTTACTTGTCCAAGGTGCACCTGCGCCGGATTTCACGCTTCTTGACCAGGATTCGAAACAGGTAACACTTTCAAGTTTCAAGGGATCGTACGTGCTGGTCTACTTCTATCCGAAGGACGATACCCCGGGATGCACCAAGGAAGCCTGCATGATTCGCGACGTGTACAACGACTTCGCCAAGGAAGACGTTGCGGTTTTGGGAATCTCGAAGGATTCTCCGGCTTCGCATACAGAATTCCGTGCGAAATACGAACTGCCGTTCACCTTGCTGTCGGATCCGGATGCAAAGGCTATCGATGCCTACGGTGCGACAGGAACGCTGTTCACGAAGCGCATTTCGTACCTGATCGCCCCTGACGGAACCATTGCGAAGGTCTATCCGGACGTTGATCCGGCAAGTCACGCCCTGGAAATCCTGAAGGACATCCGTGCCTTGAAGGGAACGGCGTAACGATATGAAGAAGGTGCCTTTCGACCCCGAATTTCGTCCGCAACTGACACCCAAGCAGATGCTTGCGCTGGGTGTTTTTGGCGGATTGTATTTTCAAGATGACGAGGGGAAGGAATTTCCCAAAGATTGGTTTGTCAGGGCAAAGCTTATTCCGAAAGGAACTTCAAAGCCTGATCCGAAACTGAATTATTTCGGCGTACTTGCCAGCCAGCCGTTGTCTGTATGGAAGGCGAAAGGATGGATTCATCCGGCTGATCCGCGAGGGTGGTTTCAATGGTATTGCCGCTATTACCTGGGACGCCGCATTCCCGATGAGGACGCTCGCCAGATCAAAAGGTGGAAGATGATGCGCCGGCATGCGGTGCAAGTCGCCAGCAACTGCCGCCCCGGGGATGTCTTCTGCCGCCCTCGCCAGCGTCAGGCATTGCTGCATTGGGCGTATGACAGTCGGAAAATATAAGAGGACATGCAATCATTCCCAACGATCATTTTACAAGTCGGGTTTTTTGTGTTAGATTAATGGAAATATAAATCATGAAACAGTACTCTCACAATTATCCGCTGGCATTTCTGGAACTTTTGGGAACGGTGGTGCTTATTCTCGTCATTCTTGCGCTTGCAACGACTCCTGCATTTTTCCATGTCGGTGACGCGATGATTACCGCGATAACGATTATCATGATGATCGCCATTACGATTTTGGCGATAACGTCATTCGTACGCAGGTATGGCTTTACCAGCTATCGGTGGCTCACCTTCCTTGCGATCATGCTTCTGATTATTGGCGGCGGGGTATTCTATGGACTCCCTCAATTCTTCTATGGCGCCCTTGCACTTCGGTTGCCGTTCTGGTATCGCGTCAGTCTCTATACGCTTCCGGCGATTTGCGTCGAGGGAGGACTGCTTACGCTCTTCACCGTATTCGTTGAACGCGGACTGTCCCATCGGTCATCCCGCGAACGGATGCTGATATCGGTGCTATTCGTTGCGTACGCAGTGCTGACCATCGGTGCCAACTTTCTTGTCGTGAACAGGGTGCTCTCGGTCGAGGCACATCTTGCCCTTGTCCGATGGTTTCTGGCCATCGTTGCAGTCTTGTTCATAGGTATCCTGTGGCACTTTCGCAACAAACCCTCCTTCCGTATTTGGTAAGGAGGTTTTTCTATGTAGTAAAAAATCAATAAAGAAATTCTCAATAAAAAATGATATGCTGGGGCCATCATGGCCGATATCTTTACGAAGGAAAAACGCAGCGAGATCATGTCAAAAATCCGTTCGGTCAGCATGCTGGAACGGAAATTCGCGAAGATGCTGTCGAAGAGAACGTACCCGCTGGGATACCGGCACCGCTTGAACTACAAGAAGGTCCCAGGCCGTCCGGACATCGCATTCGTCGGTCGGAAGATCGCCGTCTTCGTCGACGGTTCGTTCTGGCACGGCTACCAGTTTGCGAAGAAACGGTCCAAACTGCCGAACGCGTTCTGGGTCACGAAGATCCAGAACAACATGCGCCGCGACCGTCGCAACCGCATGGCCCTCAAAAAATTGGGCTGGCAGCACGTGCGGGTTTGGGAACACGACATCAGGAAAAAGCCCGATGAGTGCGTACAGCGCGTCATGGAGGCATTATTTGAAAAATAGGAGTATACTGGTTGCGTCGATATCGTTATCAATGTTAAGACCATAATCATATGCTTATAGCAATTGGTGTGATCCTCTTGATCCTTTGGATCCTCGGAGTGGTCGGTGTCTACACGATCGGATGGTATATCCATATCCTCCTCGTCGTGGCGATCATCGTCTTCCTCATCCGCATCATCCAGGGACGGAATCCTGTTGCGTAGCGAGCCCATGAGTTCATGAGTTTAGAACCGCACCCGATTTGAAAATACTCCGCATGACGGAGTATTTTCGTATCTGAAAAACAGGTATATACTTTCCCCATGAAATACAATCACCAATCACAATGGTACCAGCAACTGAAGCGACCAACCTGGGCACCTCCGTCGTGGCTGTTCGGTCCGGTCTGGACGGTTCTGTACGTCATCATCGCCATAACGTATATCTACACGGGGTACTTATGCATTATTGGCACGATTCCATTTTTGGTACTGCTTCCCTTCATCCTGAACCTCATCTTCAACGTCCTATTTACGCCGATCCAGTTCGGACTCAAGAATAACTTCCTTTCGATGATTGATGTTATCCTGGTGACGGGAACGCTGGTCTGGGTCATGGTTGCGATCTTTCCGTACGTTCACTGGGTTGCGTATGCGAATATTCCTTATTTGGCATGGACAACCTTTGCAAGCATTCTGCAGATCACGATCACGTGGATGAATTGGGGAAGAAAGGGCTGATATCCACAGGAAATCTTCTTGATTTTTTGCCCGCCTCTTCTTAAAATAATCTATGGTCGTCACCCATTTACCAGTAACGACTATGAAACGATCAATTATTACGGTTCTTTCATTGGCAGGTCTTATGGTCCTCGGGCTGTTCAGTGCAGGATTCGCCCACGCTGACACTGTCGCGTCGGCCACAACGCCCGTCATAACGACCTCTTCAACTCCTTCGGGCGGCACGAGCCTCGATGTCCAATTCCCAAGCAATTATTCCGGCGAAGTGACCTCGACGTTCGACGGCACGACCTGGCATACCGTGACCAAACCCTACAGCGCTGCTGACCAGGCGAAGATCCAAGCCCAGATCAAGTCGCAGGAGCAGTCCTTCGACCAGCTCTTCGCGCAGGAACAGGCGTTCTTCACCCAACAGCAACAACTCATGGACAGCTTCTGGAAGAACTTCCCAACCCCTTAGCATTTTTCCCAAAAGACCCGCGAGGGTCTTTTGTCGTGCTATACTTATCCCATGAAACCAGTCATTCAGAAAAAGGCTCGCCACAAAAATACCCCTGGCCGCGCAGGGCGTATTGGGAACGGAAAGATCTGGGAAGCGCTCAAAAAGGAAACGCTCGGATCGAAAGGAAAATTCAATCCCGTGTCGCTCAGCCAGACGATTGCCAAGTTTAAGGAAGCCAATGGAAGACCGTTCAAACCGAACGGCAAGAAGCCGGTGAGTAGGCCGAAGTAGAGGATAAAGCCTCAAAGGAAGGCCCCTGAAGTCTTAGGATTTTCTCAAAAAAGGTG